>CAJXMS010000005.1 GCA_913056475.1 uncultured Bacteroidota bacterium | reverse complement strand
TTCCGATCCGGCCCCTATGCAGTTTTATGCCCCCTTCGCCGGAGCTGCCATCGGGGAATACTTCCGCGACACCGGCCGCCCCGCCATGATCGTTTACGACGATCTCTCTAAGCAGGCCGTAGCCTACCGGGAAGTGTCGCTGCTTCTCCGCCGTCCCCCCGGCCGGGAAGCCTACCCCGGAGATGTCTTCTACCTGCACTCCCGCCTGCTCGAACGCTCCGCCAAAATCATTGCCGATGATAGCGTAGCTCAAAACATGAACGATCTGCCCGCTTCCCTCAAGGACAAGGTAAAAGGTGGCGGATCGCTCACCGCCCTGCCCATTATCGAAACCCAGGCAGGCGATGTGTCGGCTTATATCCCTACCAACGTTATTTCTATTACCGATGGACAGATCTTCCTGGAAAGCGACCTCTTTAATTCCGGGGTGCGCCCAGCCATTAATGTCGGTATTTCGGTGTCCCGGGTAGGCGGTAGCGCCCAGATCAAGTCCATGAAAAAGGTGGCCGGTACCCTTAAATTGGATCAGGCGCAATACGCCGAGCTGGAGGCCTTTGCCAAGTTCGGTTCCGATCTGGATGCCTCCACCCTGCAAGTGATCGACAAGGGTAAGCGCAACGTAGAAATCCTCAAACAAGGCGTGAACAGCCCCATGCCAGTAGAAAAGCAAGCCGCTATCATTTACGTGGGTACCAAAGGATTACTTAATAAGGTGCCCGTAGAAAAAGTGCGCGAGTTTGAGGAGGAATTCCTCGCCATCATGGAAGCTCAACACCTCGATACCCTGGAAACCCTCAAAAGCGGAAAGCTCACCGATGAGGTGACCCAAACCATCGAGTCTGTAGCCAAAGATTTGGCTGCCAAATACTAAGTAAAAGATAGGCCGGAGGCCAAATGGGCTTCCGGCTTCTTCTTGTTCAACGGATCTTTACCCGCATTATGGCCAATTTAAAAGAACTCCGCAACCGCATCACCTCCATCTCCAGCACCATGCAGATCACTTCTGCCATGAAGATGGTTTCGGCCGCAAAATTGAAAAAGGCCCAGGATGCCATCACCCAGATGAGGCCCTATTCCGCCAAGCTGGAAGAAATTCTGGTCAACGTGAGTGCCACCCTCGATACCTCCGAGCAGGTATACGCCCGGCAGCCAGAAGAAACCCGGAAGGTCTTGCTGGTTATGGTCTCCTCCAATCGAGGGCTTTGCGGTGCCTTCAATGCCAATATCGTAAAGAAAGTCCAAGCCTTTAATAAAGATTTTAAGGGTCAAGTGGATGTCTATTCTGTGGGCAAAAAGGCACATGAAATCCTGGGCAAACGCTTGCCCGACTTAGACCGCATCGAGCAGCAGGGCGGTATTTTCGATGCCCTTACCTTCTCCGGCGTGGCCGAAATAGCAGAAGACCTCATGGAACGCTTCCGCAGCGGCCAGTACGATAAAATTCAGCTGGTATACAACCAGTTCCAAAACGCCGCCGTCCAACACGTCCAGTTAGAGCCTTTCCTGCCCATTAGGCCCCCGCAAAACCTCGATCAGGCGGCCGGAGATTATATCTACGAGCCGCATAAAGAAGATATGCTCGAAGAGCTGATCCCCAAATCCCTCAAAACCCAGCTCTTTAAAGCCATCCTCGATAGCAACGCCTCCGAGCACGGCGCCCGGATGACGGCCATGCACCAGGCTACCGATAATGCCCAAAACCTCAAAAGGGACCTCAGCCTGGAGTACAACAAGGCCCGTCAGGCCGCTATCACCAACGAGATTCTCGAAATCGTGAGTGGCGCTGATGCCCTCAGTGGTTAAAATCTGAGCGGAAGGGCCACAGCGCTTTATTTGTACTGGGCGCTTGGTGCTTTTTAAGCGGCTCTGGGGTTCATCCTGCTCCCCCTGGTCTTATGTCCTCATAAAGCGTTGTCCCTTTTGCGCTTATGGCGCGACCTGTTTCCCCGGGAGTAATGCGCCACAAACGTAGCTATTTACCCCCTCTCGCCTGGGCAGCATCCGTCTCGTTTGGCACCCTCAGTAATAGCGAAAGGTTTGATGATTAAAACCATAAGAACCTTGCTAGAATGGCCATGTAGAGCCTCCTGCAAAAAGAGCTATCCTGGCGACGATTTAAGACCGCAAGGGAAAAGTCCTTTCATATCCCCGCCCTACCTACGTGAACACACCCTCGTGGGCGGTGCCTTAAAATGCGCGAAGAAAAATAATGGGGCTCAGTTCGGAAGGATTAAAGGATTCTTCTTCGAAACCGAAAGCTCTTTTTTAGCTCCATGAGGGCAAATAGGTATGGCGAAGCTGTAAAGGAAAAGGCCTCAATAGCCCCTTCATTCTGAAGAAGGCGGACCTGCTGGTGATAAAATCTAAAAAAGCCGGTAACGCAACACCACATCTGCCTGGCGGAGCCTATGAAAGGAGGCCAGCTCCGGCGCTATCCTATCCTGGGTCATGTCGGAGAGTCCGTAGCGTAGCTGGAGCCCCGCCTCCCATCTTTTATTGAGCTGGTAGGTGTAGCCCAGGGATAGCCCTGCCAGAGTACCCGTAAACTCCGGATGCTGACCGCTTATTTGCTTGCGCTCTACTTCAGGGCTGGACTTGGGCTGCCGGGTGGTGGTCACCAGCCGGGCTTTTTGGCGTAGGGCCAGGCCTAAATAAGCCCCTCCCATGAGGGTATGTTTATGGTTGATATGCCATTGGGCCCTTACGGGGAAATTAAGCGTTTGGAAATATCTAAAGCGCTTCACGGTGGAAACCTCTTGCCGGCCCTGGTTGGTGAAGAAGCTCGTATCTTCCCGGATAGCAATGCTGAGGTCGCCCGTTTGCCGGAAGTGCACCCCCATGCTTACACCAAAGGAACTGGTAGGCTGCCATTGGTAGCGCAGGCCGGCAGTAACGCCGGTAGCGAAGCCATCACCAAAGCTGGCGCTTTGCGAAAGGCCTCCTTCCACCAGTAGCTGGTGCTGGGCAAAGGCGGATTGGCCCGGAATAAACACCTCTTCCTGGATCTTAGGCCTGCGCGTAGCGCTGGTATCGGGCAGGTCGCGCGGCGCGAGCACTGGTAAGAAAGTCCCTCCTAAGGACCCTAGATCAACAAGGGTTGGTGGGCCCAGGTCGATATCGTGCAAGGCCAGCTCGCGCTTACGATTGCTCATAGCTGCTTGAGGGCTGTTCTTAGCACTTTTCCTGGCCGATGGGCCCTCTTTAAGCGAACGGCGCTTATCAGCTTGGGAAGAAACCATGGCTGGGGCAGCCGTTGCCGGAGAAGTTTTTAAAGGTTCGGTTCCTTTCGGGTCTTTTGCGGGTGATTGCCCTTTTTGGAAGGGGGCCGTTTCACTCACCGAGGGCGCGGTTTTGGTGCTTACCGGGGCGGGGCCCAGTGGACTTTCGGGGGCGATATTATTAGGCTGGGGGCTCGTGATGGGGGTAGCCTCTTCCCCATTGGGTAAATTACCTTGAAAGGTGATAAGCCCCCCCAGTAGTAAGCCCACCACCACAAGCGCGGCACTGTAACGCCAGTACCAGGGCGCCACCCCAGCGGTGCGGGCGTCCAGAAGCGTTTCCATACGAGCCCAGTTATCTGGGTTGTAAGGATAAGCCGCTTCGGAGAGCTTGCTTTTAAAAAGGCGATCCAGGTCCTTATCTTTCATAACAGCAGCGCCACATTATTCATTAGCTTGTGAAGCATCTGCTTCAGGTTTTTCCGGGCATTGCTCAAGTGCCATTTGCTAGTGCCTTCCGTCATGGAAAGCTTTTGAGCTATCTCTTTATGGTTATATCCATCTATCACGTACATATTGAACACCTGTTGGCTCATGGGCGGGAGTTTTTGAATCAGGCCCAGCAGCTCTTCCGCATCGTGCTTCGTTTCCGCTTCGTTGATGACCTGATCATTGAGCTCCAACTCCGCTCCCGGCTCTTCATGGTAGTCCAGTTTAGAGCGTTTCTTGGCCCGGTGCTGGTCTATCGCCGTATTAAGCGTGATCCGGCGCAGCCAGGCTTCAAAAGGAACCCGCTCCTTATAAGTATCCAATTTGGTAAGAACTTTCAAGAAAGCTTGGTTAAGTAGGGCCTCCGCGTCGTCTTGATTGCGTTCATAACGGCTACAGACCGACATCATCACTGGATAGCACAAGCGATACATTTCTTGCTGAGCGCGCCGCTTTTCTGCCAGGCAGTCTTTTAATAATTTCGGTGTTATGTCCATGAGGCCGTTGACATATACGTTCAGCGAATGTAAACAAAAACCAAACCGCTAATCCTTTATAAAACAGCTATTGCCGTATGCTTAGCGGCCTTACGACCTCCGTAAACCTAGTCCACCACTAACTAAACGCCTGAAAAGCGGAAGAGGTTGGGTGGGCGGAAAAAAAGCCACTGGGGCAAGTTTGGTTTGGCTGCGGGCCGGGATATAGGCCTGGCGGCCAAATGTGGGCTTCAGGGCACATTTGGCCGCAAGGCCAAAAAAAAAACAGCCCCAACCCGGCGGCTGGAGCTGTAAAGAAGGATACCAAAAGGCTATCCGCTGGGGTTTAGTCGAGCTTCATGTCTATCTGGGAAAGTTTGATGAACTCCATCACCCGGTCGTGCATCTCGCGGCGGGAAATTTCAGCCAGCCGCTGGGTACCGAATTTCTCTACGCAGAAAGAGGCCAGGGCGGAGCCGTAGATGACGGCGCGCTTCATATTGTCTACCGAGAGATCATCGGTATGGGAAAGGTGGCCGATGAAGCCGCCGGCAAAGGTGTCGCCGGCACCGGTGGGGTCAAAAACCTCCTCGATAGGCAGGGCGGGAGCGAAGAATACCTCGGAGCCGTGAAAGAGCAGGGCGCCGTGCTCGCCTTTTTTGATAATGAGGTACTTGGGCCCCATTTCGAAGATCCTTTTGGCGGCTTTTACCAGGGAGGCCTCGCCGCTGAGCTGGCGGGCTTCCTCGTCGTTGATGGTGAGCACGTCGATGCGCTTGAGCACTTCTTTGAGCTCGTCCAGTGCCACATCCATCCAGAAATTCATGGTGTCCATGACCACTAGCTTAGGCCGCTTATTCATCTGGTCCAGGACTTTCATTTGTACCTGAGGGGTGAGGTTGCCTAGCATGAGGTACTCGCTGTCGCGGTAGGCCTCGGGTACTTTGGGGTCAAAGTCGCCCAGCACGTTGAGCTGGGTTTCGAGGGTATCGCGGCTGTTCATGTCGTTGTGATAGCGGCCTTTCCAGAAGAAAGTTTTGCCACCGGACACGGTTTCGATGCCTTCGGTGTGGACATTTTTTTGGCGAAAGAGCTCTTTGTATTCCTCGGGAAAATCTTCGCCTACCACGGATACTACGCGGGGGTCTTCCTGGAAATTGGTGGCGGCCATACTGGCGTAGGTGCCGGAGCCACCCAGGATTTTGCCGGATTCGCCAAAAGGGGTGATCAATTCGTCGAAGGCTACGGTGCCTACCACTAATAAACTCATAAACGCTTGTTTTGGGATTATAGGTTTTGCAAAGATTGGCCAATAAAAGGAGAAGCCCTAATCTTTTGGCCTTTTTTTGCCCTCCGGCCTTGGGGATTTCCCCGGGAAATTCTACTTTTGCAGCCGCTTATGGCGCTAATGCTCCCTTAGCTCAGCTGGTTAGAGCATCTGACTGTTAATCAGAGGGTCCTTGGTTCGAGCCCAAGAGGGAGCGCTTCTATAAGGCCATCCAAAATCGATTGGGTGGCCTTATTTATTTTCTGTTTTTGGGTATTACCGCTCCCTCCTATTTTCTCCTGTGCCTGATAATTATGATATGGGCCTCCGTGATAACCCCCGCCAAAGGCTTCTTACCTGTAATACGTCCGAGCGCATCCCTTTTACGGCCAAATACCGCTCCAGGAAATTAGCGGCCGTTTTGGAGCGGACTCTTTGGAGAAGCGCCCTACCTGGAAAACTTCCCTAAAAAGCAGATAAGCCGGGATACCTAAGAAAAGTTGGCCGGTCCGGTATATTAAGCTACGGAGCACTTAATTCCGTTGGCTTGAGCCCCGTCCGGGCTTCACCAGCGGGTTCTTTTTCCCACCCCCGGGACAAGCGGGAGCACCACTACTTAAACCCGGGGACCGCCGAATTTTAGATCCGATCTCAAGCAATCTTCCCACCCTGGCCCGTCTTTTGTGGCATTGTGCGAAATTTGTGAGCGTGAAGCGCATTAAAATCACTCTACGGGGCCGCATCTTCTTTTCGATGCTCCTGATGATCATCGTCTCCTTCTTCCTTACCGGCACCATCTCCTTTTACCATTTTAAACAAGAGAATGAACTGGGCCGGCGGGAGCAGCTTCGCCAGAAGGAGTATGCCGTGCAGCAGGCTATTGATTTTTACCTGCGCAACCAGCCAGCGGTAGCCCATACCGATAGCATTGTTTCGCTTTTTGACCAGAAAATATGCCAGCTGTCCAGCATCAATAGCCTGGACATAAATATCTACGCGCTCAATGGTCAGCTCCTTATCAGTAGCCGCCCGGGCCTTTTTGAAGATAGCATCCTTCCGCCCCGTATTCCCTTTTACATCATGGAGCAGCTTCACCAAACCGCAGAACGGGTTTTGCATCGTACCCAAAATGATAGCCTACGATTTTTGAGCTCTTACAACTTTATCCGCAACAATCAGGAGGAGCCCGTCGCCATTTTGGAGTTGCCCTATTTCAGCGATGGCAATCCCCGCGCTCAGGATCTGCGCGAGTTTCTCATGCGCCTGGGGGAAATTTATCTCCTGCTCTTTTTGGCGGCCGGGGTTCTCGCCTATCTCCTTTCGGATTACATTACGGGCTCCCTGCAGGCCATCACCGAAAAGATAAAAACCACCCGCATCAGTGAAAAAAACCCGCCCCTGGAATGGCGTTTTCACGATGAGATTGGTACGCTGGTGGATGAGTACAACCGGATGGTGGAGGAGCTGGAAAAAAGTGCGGTAAAGCTGGCGGAAACCGAACGCGAAAGCGCCTGGAAAGAAATGGCCCGCCAGGTGGCGCACGAGATCAAAAATCCCCTCACGCCCATGCGGCTTAGTGTACAGCACCTGGAGCGCAGCCTGGCCACCGAGCAGCCGGAGCGCCTGCGCGAGTTTTGTCGCAGTATGGTGGCCCAGATCGATTCTCTAAGCAGCATTGCGGAGGCCTTTTCCCGCTTTGCCAGCCTGCCGGAAGGCGAAAAACAAAAGGTAGACCTAACCGCGCTCTTGCAGCGGGTACGCCACCTTTACCCCGAAGAAGATATTCAGTTAAAAGCCGAAGACGGCCTTGAGCTCTGGGCCGATCCGGGCGCCATCCTCCGAGTGCTCAATAACCTTATCAATAATGCCGTACAGGCCATTCCGGAAGGCACTACCCCGCAAATTAGACTGCAGGCCCATCAGGAAAATGCAGAGATCCTTATTTCGGTGCAGGACAATGGCGTGGGGATTCCGGCCGCCCAGCAGGAAAAGATCTTTGAGCCACGCTTCACCACCAAAACCCGCGGCATGGGCCTGGGGCTGCCGCTGGTAAAGCGCATCGTAGATACCATGGGGGGACGCATACAGCTGCATTCACAGCCAGGAAAGGGCACCACTTTTCAGTTGGCGCTTCCCCAGCGGCCGCCAGAAGAGGCCGCTCGGTAGGCTTCGTTTGATTTATCAGACGGATAGGTAAGCCTCTCCCCCCTAGCGCATATCTTTAGGCGGTTTGGCCCGCTGCCATCAGGAAGCTTTCCAGCAAGGCCCGTCCGTCGGTATTGCCCAGGTTGGGATCGGCTGCCCGCTCGGGGTGGGGCATCATCCCTATCACGTTTTGGCCTGCATTGCTTACCCCTGCGATCTGGGCCACCGAGCCGTTGAAATTGGCTTCTTCGCTTACCCTACCCTCCGCATCACAGTATTGAAAGAGGATTTGGCCCTGGTCTTCCAGTTGTTTTACCGTGGCTTCATCTGCGTAGAAACGCCCTTCGCCGTGCGCTACCGGGATCTTGTAGGGGCGGGCGCTTTCCAGCCCGGCGGTAAAGGGGTGCTCCGGGTGGGCCAGCCGCAGATAGGTATTTTGACACACAAATCGGTGGCTGAGATTATGCTGTAAAGTGCCGGGAAGCAAACCGGTTTCGCAAAGGACCTGGAAGCCATTGCACACGCCCAGGACGTAACCGCCGCGGCGCGCGTGCTGGACCACCTCGGCCATGATGGGCGAAAAACGCGCAATGGCACCACTGCGAAGGTAGTCGCCGTAGGAAAATCCCCCGGGCAGTACCACCCAGTCTACCTGCTGCAGGTCGTGGTCCTTGTGCCAGAGTTCCACTACTTCATGACCCAGGATATGGCCCAGGGCATAGATCATGTCGTGATCGCAATTGCTACCCGGAAAAATGACCACCCCTATTTTCATAAAATATCTTTTTGGTTGTGCGCGGGGGCAAAAGTACCCCTTTTTTTACTCCTGTACCGGCGCGTACGCCGCCGTAAAAAGGAACATAAAGGGGGCTAAAAGGGCAATTGGCTCAGGTCCACATTACCGCCCGTTAAGAGAATGCCTACCCGCTTGCCCGCCCAGCGTTCACGGGCCAGCCGGAGGGCGGCCAGGGGTACGGCGCAGGAAGGCTCAATGACAATTTTAAGGCGTTCGTACACCAGGCGCATAGCGGCCACTGTATCGGCATCGGATACGGGAATTATGTCGGCCACCCGTTGTTTGATCACTTCAAAATTGCGTTTGCCCAGGGTGGTGCGGAGCCCATCTGCCAGGGTATCGGGCGTTTGTTCGCTTACCCGCACCCCGCTTCGAATAGACCGGTAAGCGTCATCCGCTCCTTCCGGCTCTCCCGCGTACACGGCCATGCCGCCGGAAAAATACTTAGCGGCCAGCAGTGTCCCGGCCAGCAGACCGCCCCCGCCTACCGGGGTCCAGAGACAATCCAGGTCGGGCACCTCCTCGAGCAGCTCTTGGGCACAAGTACTTTGCCCGGCGATGGTATCCCAGTGGTCGTAAGGGGGGATGAAGGTGGCCCCGGTCTGGTCTCGCAGCTGGGCCATGAGCGATTCCCGGGCGGCCTGGTTGGGGGCACACTGGTGTACCTCTCCACCGTAATCTTTTACGGCGGCCATTTTCACCGCGGGAGCGTTTTCGGGCATAACGATAAGGGCCCGCCGCCCGGTTTCCCGCGCGGCCCAGGCTACGGCTTGGCCGTGATTGCCGCTGCTGTGGGTGGTCACCGTGTTTACCCTTGGGGGCAGTTGGGCCATAAAAAAGCGGGCGCCCCGGGCTTTAAAGGAGCCCGTCTTTTGAAAGTTTTCGCATTTAAAGAACACCTGGCAGCCCAGCAGGGCGTTGAGTCCTTGGCTTTCCAGGACCGGGGTAGGCGGTAAGAGCGGGCGTAAAGTGGCCCGCGCCTTTTGCAAAGGCCGGATGCTTTGGATGGGCTCATTCATCTTCCTCAGGGCTTGTTTCCAGTACCAGGGCTTGTTCGGGGTCCATCATCTCGCGGATCAAATCCCCCAGAAGCTTTTCTACCGCGGGAGCTGTTTCGCCATTGATCTCAAAGACGGTTTTAGCTACTTTTAGTTCCAATACCGCGCCCTGGCCCCGGAAGGTGTAGATCTGGCTGCGCACGGGCAGGGCGGGTAAGCTTTCATCTTGCCAGGCCAGCAGGCCGTACACGAGGAGCTGGATTGCGGGAGCTTTGCCGTTTTGGCGCAGGGCCTCCAGGCTTAGCTCGTTGAGTTCGTAATTGGAGGCTTCCGCTTGGCCCGTTTTGTAATCGATTACGTATAGCGCCTCCTCCGTAGCCTGAATGCGGTCTGCCGTGCCTTTGAGCCGGGCCGCTCTGTCTGCTTGCCAGTCCACCGGGCCGGTTATTTCCTTTTCCAGGGCTTTCAGTACGGGGGCCTGGTCCTCTTCCTGGCGGCGTGCTGCTTCCAGGCGCAGGCTGTTGGTGTAAAGGCGCAGCAAATCTTCCCAGTGGAGTAGGTTCTTACCGCGTTGGGTTTCCAGGTAGGGAGCACGGTTCTGGAGGGGTGTTTGTAGCTCGGCTACGCACTGTTTTCGCTCAAAGCGGTAAACGGGATGGTGAGCGGGGGGTAGTGTCTCTTCCAGAAAAGGTGTAAGGCGGGTTTCCAGCGCATCGTGCAGTAGCTCGCCCTGGAGCCGCGCGTCGAGCTCATCCGTGGTGGGGTCTTCATCGCTTAAGCCCAGCAGGTAGCGGGTGTAAAAATCTTGTGGGCGCTCCAGGTACTGGCGCAGGGCGGTGGGGGAAATACCGTCTTCCAGGCGTTTTTGTAGCCGCTTCAGCATGGCGGGGGTTTTTTCAACCTGGAGCTGCTCCGTTTCCGGGTGGGGTTTCATGTCCGGGAGGGCATGGCGGATCACCTGCGTGTTGTCCAGGCCTTGGGCCATTTCCATTTCCAGCTGGCGAATCAGGCGGCTTTCTTCTTTGCCCCCCGCCGCATCGTGGTGGTAAAGGATTTCTATCTGGCGGGCCCGCTGGAGCAGCCGGTAAAAGTGGTAGGCGTACACGGCGTCTTTATCCAGGTAAGTGGGCAGCTCGAATTGCCGCTTCACTTCGTAGGGGATGAGCGACTGCACCGGCCGTCCCCGCGGCAGCACCCCTTCGTTTACCGAAGTTAGCACCACTCGCTCAAAATCCAGCGTACGGGTTTCCAGCATACCCATTATTTGCAGCCCTTCCAGGGGTTCGCCCAGCAGGTCCAGTTGTTCTTTCCGCAGGTATTCCCGGTAAAACTGGCGCAGGCTCGCCACTTCTTTTAAGTAGGGATAGTTGCGTAGCAAGCTTTCCAATTCCTGGAAGAGCTGGAAAAACTTATGCAAGGCGGCCAGCCATTGTTTTTGGAAGGCGGGGCGCATATCCTGGGCCCGCTGGGCCAAATGTGCTAAAAGCGTCCTTGGGGCATGAGCCTGTTCCAGCAGCGGTTTCAGTTCGGGAAGGGCCAGCCCCAGGGTTTCCAACTCAGCCAGGCTGAGGTGGGTTTTTCCCTGCGGGAGGGACTTTTGGAGGCTCGGCGGGTCTTTGGCACGGCCGCTGGCGGGGTGTACAAGCAGAGCCTCCCACAGCCGCCGGGGGTAACGGGGATGGCCTTGCGCATCCTTCCGGCCGGTTTGCTGGTGCTGGGCTTGCAATTCCAGGAGCAATTCAAAGTAGCCGGCCAGCTCGGTATGAGCCAGGGGAAGGCCCATGGTAATATTCACTGCGGGAATATTTTCATGAAGCTGGTAGAGTAGGGGTGCCAGCAGTCCTTCCTCGGCCAGCACCAGGGCCGTACGCTCCCAGGGGATATCGTCTGGTTGTTTTTCTCCCAGGAGCTGCTGGGCCCACTGGGCTTCTTGATGGGGGCCCTGCGCGGGGCGCAGGTGAATTTCCCGGGGGGTATTCTCCAGGGCTTGGTGGAGGCCGTAAAAGCGGCCCTCTTCCGTGAGCTTGCGCACCAGGCGGCTGCGGCGCATAAAAAGGCCCGCTTCGTGTTGCTTATCATCCCGGTAGTAGCGGTCTACATCCCAGTAAAAAGTAGCCCAGCCCGCCTGGCGCCAGTAATCGAATAGCTCTTCTTCCGCCTTGTTTAGGGCGTTAAAACCTACCACAAAGAGCTGCTCCGTGCGGGGGCGCCAGGCCGCCAGGTGGGTTTCCCGCTGGCGGTACAGCTCCCGGTAAGCCAGGCCCTGGTAGGCGTAGCCCTGGCTTCGTAATTTTTCCCGGAAATGGTGGTAGAGCGCGGGCAGTTCGGACCACTGCCGGAGGAATTGCTGCAGCAGCTCGGCTTCAGCGGGCGTATTTTGCTGGGGGTCCCAATTTTCGATGTGTTTCACATCGGCCAGGTAGCTAAAAAGCTGCGAGGCATCTACCAGGTGGCGGTCTATTTCGTTGAGGTCTTCCAGGAGGGTGCTGCCCCAACGAATAAATTGGTCGAAACTTTCGGGCTGGGACTGGGTGTGCTGGTAACTTTCGTAAAGCTCAAAGAGAAGAGCAGCCCCGGGCAGTAAGGTAAGGCCCGTTCCCGCCAGCACCCATTCTTCACTGGTGTAGATGGCGGGGGCCAGGGTGGGCTTGCTGAGCCGGCGTGCCAGGGCCTGCCGCAAAAAGAGGGCCGCCCGCCGGCTGGGCAGCAGTACCGTGCAGCGGTGTAAGGGCGTATCCTGGGCCATAAGACGGCTGGCTACGGCGTCTAAAAAGGAATTTTCGAAGGAAAGGTCTTCGTTTTCGGGTGCCAAGGGAAACTCATTTACCGGGGTCTAAGATAAGCGCTGCCCGTGGAACCGGGGCGGGGGCGTTTGGCGCCGGCGCCTCACCGGCCTTCGCGGGTAGTGATCCGGAGCTGTGCCATAGGGAGAAAAAGGGGGCGGTGGGGTTATACCTCCTTTGGCCGGCAGGCCAAGGGCTTACCGAAAATGCTTACTTTCGAAAAAAAGGGAGGCAACTATTTAGGATGGGGGCGTCTAAAAAGAATAGCAAGCAGTATAAACGGTGAACGGCACGCCAGAACAAATATTAAAATTACAAGGATGGGAGGAGCTACTCCTTCCTAAGGAAGTTGTGCTGACCAACACCGAACAAGAGCTTATAGCGGCCTGCAAAGCGGGCGAACGCAAAGCCCAAAAAAGGGTGTACGAGCTTTATGCCGGTAAGATGCTTTATCTGTGCCGCCGTTATGCCCGCGATCCCGATCACGCCAAGGACCTGCTCCACGATGGTTTCATTAAGGTGTTTATGAACATCGGTAAGTTCCGGGGAGAAGCTTCGCTGCAAACCTGGATAAGCCGCGTGATGGTAAATAACTGCCTCAGCGCCATTCGAAAAGAAGTGCGGCGGGGCCTGAAAGTGGAGCTGGAAAAAGTACAGGTGCCCGACCCCGATGAGCGGGAGGTGGAGCTGCTGGAAAAGCAGCCCCTGAATGCCCGGGATGTGCTGGAAGCCCTCACGGAGCTGCCGCTGGGCTATCGAACGGTTTTTAGCCTGTACGTGCTGGATGGCTATAGCCACCGCGAAATAGCTCAACAACTGAGCATAAGCGAGGGTACGAGCAAAAGCCAACTCTCTAAAAGCAAGAAAATCTTGTTTCAAAAATTAAAGGATAAAGCGCGGTGAAAGGCTGGAGTGATGCCATAGAAAGGCTGGTGAAACGCCGCCTGCAGAACTATGCGGCGCCAGCCCCTGACGATTGGGACCTTCTGGAGCAAAAGCTGGTAAGGGCCCAGCGCTGGTATCAGGCCTGGATGGCGGGGGGCTTGAGCTGCGTGCTGGTGCTTTTTAGCATTACAGCAGGCTTCAGCCCCGCCGCGCCCAAACCGGGAGAGGCGCTCCGCACGCCCCCCGTGGTGAAGGTGGAGCCGCCCAGGCTCCGCTCCTGGCGGGCCCTACCGGCCCGGCGCCAAACGCCACCGCCCCCGATCGCCCCGGGAAGGCCGCCGCAAAGCAGTGGTCCGGAAAAGGTCTCCGCCTTAACTGTGGCTTCCTGGCAGCCTCTGCGGCCGGCCAGGGAGGAGCCCCGGGTTAAAGCCCTTCCTTTCTTGGCGCCCGGGCCGGAGCCGGTCCTTCCGGAAAACGAGCACCTCGCCTACGTGAGCCCCTATCAGCACAAACGGCGCTGGAGTTATGAAGTCAGTATAAATCCCAACTTTACTTTCCGCAAGTTTACCATCGAGCCGGGCATGGAAAATCGCATGCATCAGGAGTTTGTGGACGCCGTACGCTATGGCGAAAAAACCGGTTTTAGCCTCAACCTGGGCCTGGAAGTGAGCCGCCGGATCGGGCGGATCACTTATCTGCACACCGGTTTAAACTACATTACCAATAATTTCCGGACCGACTTTGACTTTACCCACTTCCGGGATGCCCAGCTGGATAAGCCCAGTGGGGAGATCGTACGCTATACTCTTAAAGACCGGCCGGTACGGGTGGCTTTTACCAATGCCAATCAATTCCATTATCTCCAGGTGCCCTTGAGCATCAGCTACGAGCCCTGGATCAATGATCAGGTGCGTTTTAATATGGAAGCAGGCTTCAGTTACCTGCGTTTTTTGGGCGCGGAGGGCATCACACTTGATCACCGCACCCTGGAGGAAGTGACCCTCAGCAGTCGCAGCTACCGCCAGCATATGGCCAGTGTAAACCTCCGCCTGGGCTTCCAATATTTTGTCAATGAGCAAGTAAATATAGGCCTGGAACCCAGCTTGCAGTATTTTACCAACACCATTTACTCCGATCAGTATCCCTTTGATATGGTGCCTTATTCGGTAGGCCTGGCGGTAAACCTTAAGGTGAAACTCCGCCCTTAAGCCGGCTTTCTCAGCTCTTTCTTATTCCGGAGCTCTGCATTTGGGGCTTCCTTTTTCCCGAAACGGAAGGCATAGCTTTGCCTTTTTGTAGCCAATATGTCGCCTAACCAACGCATGAGTAGGGCCCGGAACGGCACCTTTGTGCCAAAATAAAACGTTAAAAAAATCCAATAGCAAAATGATTACCTTACGAAACTTGACCGGCCTTAGCCTGGCCCTCCTTCTAAGCATGCCCCTGGCTGCTCAAAACTATATCGAAACCAGCCAAAAGCTCCTCCGGGCCATGAAAAACGGAGGCAATGCTAAACCTTACGTAGAGGCCATCGCCCAGGCCGATCCCGATAAACTGGCCGCTACCATCAATACCGACCGGGAGCGCCTGGCCTTCTGGATCAATCTCTACAACGGCCTTATTCAGTACCATCTTACCCAAAACCCCGCCTATTACGACGACCGTGATGAATTCTTCGGGGCAGATATCCTCACCGTAGCCGGCGAAAAGGTGAGTTTTGACAACTTAGAGCACGGCGTACTGCGCCGGGGTACTTCCAAGTACTCCATGGGCTATTTTTCCAATCCCTTTGGTAGCGATTGGCACGAACCCTACCAGGTGGCGGAGATCGATTGGCGCATCCACTTTGCGCTCAACTGCGGCGCCGCCAGCTGCCCGCCCGTACGCATCTATGATGAGGCCACCATCGATGCCCAGCTCAATGCCAGTACCAATCAATACCTGGACAGCCAGGTGCGCTATGAAGCCGCGGAAGAAACCGTTTACGGTCCGGCGCTATTTTCCTGGTTCCGGGGCGATTTTGGCGGCACCAGCGGTGCTAAAGAAATCCTCAAAAACCGCGATTACATCCCCACTACCGAGGTAGACCTGGAGTACAAGGAATACTACTGGACCCTCAAAATAGGGCCCGAGGTGTTTTACGAGCAGGAGTAGCCAGCTGGCCGCTCTTTCTTAGTCGGGGGTGGCCTTTACTTTTTTGAGCTGCTCCACGGCGGCCTCCAGGGTGGCGTCGTCTTTGGCAAAGCAGAAGCGGAGCACCTTATGATCCGTTGGGTCCCGGTAGAAGGGGCTGAGCGGGATGGTGGCTACCTGGTATTCCCGCGCCAGGCGCTCCGCGAAGGCACGGTCCGGTTCCTGGCTCAGGTGGCCGTATTCGGCCAGCTGGAAATAGCCCCCGCTTACCGGTAGCGGTTTGAAGGGCGTATGGGCCAGCAATTGTTCAAAGTAGCGTTGCTTGCGCTGGTACATGGCCCCTATGGAGCCAAAGTCCAGTGCCTCCAGGTGATCGGCCAGGGCGCGCTGCATGGGATGGTTGACGCAAAAAACCTGGTATTGATGCACCTTCTGGAACTCTTTCATGAGGTTTTCCGGTGCCATGCAATAGCCGATCTTCCAGCCCGTCACGTGGAGGGTTTTGCCCAGGCTTCCCACCACAAAGCTTCGCTTGCGGAGCTCGGGGAAGTTGCGCAGGCTCAGGTGCCGCCGGCCCGGATACACCAGGTGTTCGTACACATCATCGCCCAGGAGAAGGATATTGCTATTGCCCACGATTTCGGCCAGCTGCCGGTAATCTTCTTCCTCCCACAGGCTGCCACTGGGATTATGGGGGGTGTTGATCACGATCATGCGGGTACGGTGGTTTACCACCCGCTTCACCTGGTCCCAGTCTACCCGGTAGTGGGGGTGGGCCAGCTTCACCGTAATGGGCGTCCCCCCTGCCAGTTCTATCATGGGGATGTAGCAATCGTAGGCCGGACTAAAGAGCAGCACCTCATCCCCCTCCCGGATACTGGTGGCTATAGCTGCGCTGATGGCCTGCGCTCCCCCGGCGGTGATGGTTATTTCCCGCTCCGCATCGTAAGAAGCGCCGTAAAGCGCCTCGCTAAAGTTCACGATGGCCTGGCGCAGCTGGGGGGTGCCCGCCATGGGCGCGTACTGATTCATGCCCTTGCGCAGGTAATGATTAACCCGATCCAGCAGCTCCGGCTCTACCGGGAAGTCCGGGAAGCCTTGCGAAAGGTTGTAGGAGCCGGTTTCCCTTGCCAGGGCACTCATTTCCGTAAAAATGGTGGGTTTTACGTGGTTCAGCGTGCCGGTAAAGGGCATCGCTTTATCTGCCTGTTCCATAGTCGAGCTTACGGTCTAAAGAGGGTTAGCACTCCCGGCAAAGGTGCTGCAAAAAGCCTATCTGCCCAAGCCGTCCTTTTGGTTTTGGGAGGCCTGGCGGCCAAATGTGGGAAAGGGCCATTAGCTCTTCTCTCCCTTGAAGAAACCTTCCCGGGCCCTAAGGTGTTACCACCATTATGAATACAATAAGTCCTGAAAGCATCGTAGAATTAAAGTACACCCTGCGAGAAGGTGGTCCGCAGGGAGAAGTACTGGAAATCATGGATGAGCACTGGCCGCTGAAGTTCTATTTTGGCAGTGGTACCATGCTGCCCGGCTTTGAAAAGGGCTTAGAAGGGCTGGCCGAAGGGCAGTCTTTTCAGTTTACTCTTTCCCCCGAACAGGGCTACGGCGCCCTGGATCCGGAGCAAATCAAAGAAATCCCTCTGGAGGATATGCCCGAGAGTGAACGCTTTCCTTTCAAAGATTTTGAGGTAGGTGATCGGCTGGTGTTCGATATGGGTTCCGAAAAAGAGCGCCTGGGCACCATTAGTGAGGTGCTGGATCAGTCCGTTCTGGTAGATTTTAACCACGCTCTGGCCGGCAAGCACCTGCATTTTAGCGGTCAAATCCTTTTTATCCGGGAGCCCCGCGCGGATGAGGCTACCGCTCGCCGTTACATAGAGCCCAACGGCATCCGCTCTGATAGCCGCCTGGGCGATGCATAGCGCTGCCCCTTCTCCGGTTAAAGCTTTTTTGGAGCATCTCCAGCCCTTTTTTGCCGCGGAAGGCTATCAGTTTCACCCCATTCTTAACCAGTATCGCCAGCCCTTCGAGGGCGGCTTTCGCAATGTGATCCTGGGATTTTCGGAGTATGAAAATACCACCCTGGTGGAGTGCACCTTCGGGGTGCGCCTGGATCTTATCGAGGAGGCCATCATGCCTTTTAGTAGCGGTATCAATGGGTATCTGGACGAAAGCAACACCACCCAAACCAACCTGGCCAAGTATTATCAAATACCGCACTACCGGCTCCGCTTTGCCGGCCCCCCCGAAATGGAGCAAGCAGGCCGGGAGCTTTGTCATTTTTTCACCCAGGAAGGTTTTGCTTTCCTGGAGCGGTACAGTGCGTTAGAAACGCTAGAAGCGCGCTATAATCAGGCGCCGCATCAGCCCAGCCTGCTGGCCTTTAGCACCCGGATGCGCTCTTTCCGCGGCATGGCCCTGGCCACCCTGGCCCAAAGCCCCCATTGGGAAAAACTTCATAGGGCTTATGAAGAAGAGCTTCGGCGCTGGGGCACGCCCACCGTTATTATGGACCGGTATGAGGCGCTTTGCCAGCACTTGCTTCAACTGGGGCTAAACTAAATCGAACCATCCCAGGCAAGGGGAATATTCCGGGCAGCCCTATAAAAAAAGCCCGCCAGACCAGGAGGTCCGGCGGGCCGGGCAAATACCTAAAAGCAAAGAACAAATAGGCGGAACGATCCCTCCTACTTATCTAAGCATTATGCAGGCGCTTTTTATATCACGCCCTGATCGATCATGGCGTCCGCCACTTTTACAAAGCCCGCTATGTTGGCGCCTTTTACGTAATCCACGTAGTCGCCTTCGGTGCCGTGATCGCGGCAAGCGGTGTGAATATCCTGCATGATGCCGTGGAGCTTTTCATCCACCTGCTGCGCCGTCCAGTTGTAGCGGAGGCTGTTTTGGCTCATTTCCAGGGCGGAGGTAGCTACCCCGCCGGCATTGGAGGCTTTGCCGGGGGCGTAGAGAATTTTTTCCTTTTGGAATAGTTCGATGGCTTCGGGGGTACAGGGCATATTGGCGCCCTCGGCGATGCCCATTACTCCGTTTTTCACCAGTTTTTGGGCATCGGCTTCCTTGAGCTCATTTTGGGTGGCACAGGGCATAGCCAGGTCGCAGGTTACATTCCAGGGCGTTTGGCCTTCGTGGAAAGTGATTTCCTCGTGCTGATCGGCCAGCTCGCTGATGCGGCCGCGGCGCACATTTTTCAGCTCCATTACTTCCGCCAGGAGGGCTTCGTCCAGTCCATTGGGGATGTGGATGTGCCCGCCGGAATCAGACATGGTTACTACTTTGCCACCCAGTTGGATAATTTTCTGCGCGGCGTACTGGGCCACATTGCCGCTGCCCGAGATGGCCACTTTTTTATCTTTCACCGCCTGGTCCTTGGTGCGCAGCATTTCCTGGGTGAAGTACACCACGCCGTAGCCGGTGGCCTCCGGCCGAATGAGAGAGCCGCCCCAATTGAGGCCTTTCCCGGTAAGGACACCGGTAAACTCATTTTGTAAGCGTTTGTACTGCCCAAAAAGATAGCCGATCTCCCGGCCCCCCACGCCGATGTCGCCGGCGGGTACATCTGTATTGGGCCCGATGTGGCGGGCCAGCTCGCTCATGAAAGACTGGCAAAACCGCATCACTTCGTTGTCGCTTTTGCCTTTAGGATCAAAATCGGCGCCGCCCTTACCGCCGCCAATGGGCAGGGTGGTGAGGGAGTTTTTGAAAATTTGCTCGAAGCCGAGAAACTTTAGGATGGAGAGATTTACCGTAGGGTGAAAGCGCAGGCCGCCTTTGTAGGGCCCCAGGGCAGAGTTAAACTGAACCCGGAAGCCCCGGTTTACCTGGATCTGGCCCTCATCGTCGAGCCAGGGTACACGAAATTGGATCACCCGTTCGGGTTCTACCATGCGTTCGAGGATGCGGAAGTCTTTGTAGCGCGGGTTTTCTTCTATGAAGGGGATCACGATTTCGGCTACTTCGTGGACGGCTTGCAAAAATTCCGGCTCGTGCGGATTGCGGCTTTTGGTGTATTCCATGAAGGCATCGATCGCGGAAGCGTGGGGTGAGGACATAATCGATAAGTTTAAGTTTGGGCAAAAGTAGTTTTTTTAAGGCCTGTTGCTGTTTTTTAAACGCAGGGCTCACTTCCCGCATGGGATACCACATTTGGCCGGCAGGCCTAAAAAAGAAGGCCGGGTACGCCGGTGGCTACGCCGCGGTACTGCCCGAGCGATGCGTACCTTTGCCGGCAAAATAACTGGCATGAACATCCTTATCCTTGGGAGTGGTGGCCGGGAGCATGCCCTGGCCTGGACCGTGGCGCAGAGCCCTCGCTGCGAAAAACTTTATTGTGCGCCGGGCAACGGCGGTACGGCGGCAGCCTACGAGAATGTGGCGCTGGACCCGATGGACTTTAAGGCCGTGGGTCGCTTCTGTGCCGCCCAAAAAATGGATATGCTCATAGTAGGGCCCGAGGCACCACTGGTGGGCGGCATTGCCGACTACTTCGCGCAAGAGGAAGCGCTGCGGCACATAGCCGTGATGGGGCCCGGACAGACGGCTGCCCAGCTGGAAGGCAGCAAGCGCTACGCCAAGGAATTTATGGCGGAAAATGGCATTCCTACCGCCCGCTACCGGGCTTTTGAACAGGGACAGGAGGCGGATGCCCTGGCTTTTTTGGGGGAGCTGGCGCCGCCTTATGTGCTGAAGGCGGATGGCCTGGCGGGAGGGAAAGGAGTCCTCATCCTGCCGGACCGCGCGGCGGCCGAGGAGGAAGTAAGCGCTATGCTGAGCGGCAAGTTTGGCAAGGCCAGCCACACGCTGGTGATCGAAGAATTTCTGGCCGGACGAGAATTTTCCGTCTTTGCCCTTACCGATGGACAGCACTACCGGCTGCTGCCCGCGGCGGTAGATTATAAGCGCCGGGGCGAAGGCGACACGGGCCTCAATACGGGCGGCATGGGCGCCCTTTCGCCGGTGCCTTTCATGAGCGAGGCCTTATGGGCAAGAGTGGAAACGGAGATCGTGAAACCTACCCTGGCCGGTCTTCAGCGGCGGGAGCTGGATTACCGGGGCTTTTTGTTTTTTGGCTTGATGGAAGTGAATGGGGCCCCTTACGTGATCGAGTACAATGTGCGGCTGGGCGATCCGGAGGCGGAAGTGGTGCTACCGCGGCTTGAGGAAGACTTACTGGAAGCCTGCCAGCAGGCCTGGGAAGGAAAACTACCTCCGGGGCCTTTTGTCGAAAAGGAAGACGAGGCCGCCACGGTGGTGGCGGTTATGGAAGGCTACCCCGGCTCTTACCCGAAAGGCAAGGCGATAACGGGGCTAAGCGATGTAACGGAAAAGGATACGCTCCTTTTTCAGGCGGGTACTCGCCAGGAAGCAGATGGCAAAACTTATACGGCGGGAGGGCGCGTACTGGCGCTTACCGGCCTGGGAAAAACCCGCGAAGCGGCCCTGGAGATATGCTATGCCGGTGCCCGCAAGGTGTGCTTCGAGGGGATAGACTACCGGCGCGATATAGGCGGCGAATGGCGAAAGAAATAAGCGAGCTTAGTTTTCGCCCCGGCGGGCCTGTCCGATCATCTGGCCAATCCAGTAGACCAGCAGGATCAGTCCGATGCCGAGAAACAAAAAGTTAGGGCCGTTTTGCGCGGCGGTAAGGAACTGAAAGGTCCACTGAAAAAATTCACCGATGCCGATCCACACATCTTTTAACTGCATAGCTCCGTAATTTGCGGACAAAATTAAGCAATACGGCGCTATGCTAGCTTCTCTTTTTGATAATATCAGCCTGCGCAGCCTTTTTGCCGCCTTGCTGGTTTCGGCCGTTTTACTGGCGCTTTGCTGGTGGCCGGAGCTGCCTTATCCGGATGCGCGCCTGGGGGGACTGGCAAGCTGGGGGGCGGCGGCGCGAAAGGGACTGGGCTTTGGGGTCCTTTTCCTGAGTGCTTTGATCTTTAACGAATTCCTTAACCGCCGGCGTATTTTTGCAGGTAGTTACCACTTTTTGCCTTTGCTGGCGGCCCTGGCCAGTGGGGTGGTTTTATTGCCGGGCGCCGACGCAGGCTGGCTCTACCTGCCCGTTCACCTGATCTTGATTTACCGCCTGCTGGATCTGCAGCACAGCCCGGATGCCCGGTACCTTTATTTTGACCTGGGCTGGATCACGGGGCTGGCCGGTTTTGCGGAGGCGCAATTTTGGTTTTACTTACCCCTGGGCTGGTTCTTAGGGGTACTCTTACGGCACGTTAATGGGCGCAACTTTGCCGCCAGCTTGCTGGGCGCCGTGGCTATGGTGTTTTCGGTTGGAGCTCTGGGCGATTTTACCGGCTATGATGGCTGGGGGCGCTTAATGCACCAGGCCCAGTCTCTGTCCATCACCTTTGGGGTAAACTTACCTACCTGGCACGGCTACCATCTTTTGCTGGGCGCGCTGCTCTTGCTGCTGCTGGTGCAGTTTCCCCAGCGCTTACAGCGCGCTAATGCTGCCCAGCGGCAGACTTTCCAATTCTGGTACCTGATGGTCTTGTATGGCTGGTTGGGTTATTTCTTTTTGGGGCGTCCGGCCAGCTGGAGCGGTTTGCCCCTGGCTACCACGGCCTGGGCCCTGGCCGTTTTGCTTAGCCATTGGGAAAACCGCTGGCTGCGCGATGGGCTTTACCTGTCCGTGTGGTTGGTACCCGTACTGGCCCTCCTGGCGCACTTAGGCCTCTTCCCCTAAG
>CAJXMS010000004.1 GCA_913056475.1 uncultured Bacteroidota bacterium | reverse complement strand
GCCAGCAGCCCGCCCACGAAAAAAAGCACGGGCGGGCTGAGGAGGTTGGTCAATATTAAATCCGTGTTCATGATGGCGATGGCAAATTACCAGCCAAGGCTACTCCCCCTGTCCCAGGGAAAAGCCCAGCTGACCGTCAAAGTAGTAGAGGTTTTCCGTTTTCACCACGTCTACATCTCCCTCGTGCATGCGCTGCATGAGTTTAAGGAGCGCTCCCTTTTCTACGGGCTTCATTTGGCTTACATCCTTAGTATTTTCTGCGTGCACAAAGCGGCAGCGCCAGTGATCAGTGCAGAAGGTTTCCGGCAAACCATCGGGAAATACCTTCACCCCCCGGTTGGTGATCATCTTCAGTTTGAATTCAGGACCGGCCAGGGCCTGGAGCTTAGCCCCCAGATCGTCGGCAGAAATGGTGGGATCATCCACAAAGAGATCGGAGCCTACCAGTACCTTCTCTGCTGCGGGCCGCTCGTATTCGGGAATTTCGATGTTGCGCTTATCGCCTTCCGCGTATTTCACTGGTTTAAAGCGAGCGGGCTCCTGTCCCAGGCGTTCTATTACCGCCTCTGCAAATTCACGGGTTCCCACCTTTGATTGCGATTGACCTTCCTGGTAGAGGTCTCCCGTATGCAATCCATCTTCCAGGGTGCGCAGCCAGGCATTATGGATTTTTTGAGCGGCTTCATGCGCCCCCAGGTGGAGTAGCATTTGTACCGCCGCCATCATCAAGCCGCTGGGATTGCCGGCATTTTGCCCGGCTATATCCGGGGCCGATCCGTGTACCGCTTCAAACATAGCATGTTCCCGCCCGATGTTGGCGCTGCCTCCCAGCCCTACCGAACCAGAGATTTGTGCCGCTATATCCGAAATAATATCTCCGTAAAGGTTGAGGGTTACTATTACGTCGAAGTCTTCCGGCCTGTCGGCCAAAAGTGCCGCTCCAATGTCGATAATGCGTAGCTCCGATTCTATATCCGGATAGTCCTGTTTGATCTCTTCAAAGAGGCGCGAATAAAGCCCATCGGTGACCTTCATGATATTGTCTTTTACCATGCAGGTTACCTTTTTTCGGCCGTAGGCCTTGGCGTATTCAAAGGCATAGCGGATAATTTTCCGGGTACCCGGAATACTAACCAGCTTTAGACACTGAAACACATCGGTAGTTTGCCGGTGCTCAATGCCTGCGTACAGGTCTTCTTCATTTTCACGCACCACCACGACGTCCATTTTGGGATGCTTGGTGCGCACCATGGGGGCAAAGCTCTGGCAGGCGCGCACATTGGAGTATAGTCCCAAACTCTTCCGAATAGTTACATTGAGGCTTTTGTAGCCACTGCCCTGAGGCGTAGTGATGGGAGCTTTTAGAAAAACCTTATTGCGCCGCAAGGTTTCCCAGTCTTCCGGCGTGATGCCGGCCGTATAGCCACTTTCGTACACGGCTTTGCCTATGGTTATGTAATCGTAAGTGAGCGGCGCTTGCGCCGCTTCCAGTACTTTTAGGGTGGCATCCATTATTTCAGGACCTATGCCATCTCCTTTGGCTACGGTGATGCGGTGGGTTTGACTCATGATGAGGAGGGGTTTAAGTGTAGGGTTTGGATTAATAAATTAACGATATAATCTTTCAGCGCCCCCCCGGGAGCGCCCTGAGGAAAGTCGGTAAGACTGGGGAGGTGGTAGCTATAAAAGTCCAGCGAGTGAGCCATTTCTACCAAGGTGGTAGCCAGCGAGCGAGGGAAAGACTCTCCCGGGCGCACCTCCGCTATCCGATGGGCCAAAAAACCTACCAGCTGCTTGTAAGGGGAAAAAAGCCGCAGGGCATTATCTTCATCTACCTGTACGTGGTAGTAGGCCTTGGCGCCCTCGCTTTTCACCAGCTCACGCAGGGTATCTTTGCTTACCACGCCTGGATCGGCGGCTACTTCTGGAATGTCACAAATTACTTCTACCGCCTTAATCAGCCGCTGCTCCGGTTTTTCCAGCACGGCCGTAAAAACCTTGATCTGTTGCTCCAGCCACATCCAGTACAGTTGGACATAATATTGCAGCAGCCGGTGCTTGTTCTTAAAATATTTGTACACCGTAGCCTCCGTGGTATCGGCTCGCTCCGCAAATTTACGGGCCGTAAAACCTTCCAGGCCTCGCTCCAGAAAAAGCGTGGCGCCCTCTCGCAGCAAAGCCCGCCCTACTTCCGTACTGCGCGGATCGCGGAGGTAAAGTTGAGCGCTGGGACTAAAAGAATACTGGCTTTGAGCCATGGTATAGCTGGCTATAGTTTTACTATGGCCGTCAAAGGTACACATCTTTCCTTAAGATGGGGGCTTGGTGCTCCTTTGAAAGTTCCTTTAGGTGCCGCTTTCCCGGGTTTAAAGCCTTCACAACCTATTTTAAGTCCTATTTCATTTGGCCTGCGGCCAAATGAAATTCCGATTCCCGCGGCTCCTATCGCCCCAGGAAGCCTTCCCCTCCATCGGCAACTTCGCGTCGCGGAACGCGCACGACCAGCTACTCATTGATAATTACCGTTTGATCATTTCCAGGTTAAAGAGCTTAGAAACAAAGGGGAAATGGGCTTGCTTTGTGGAATCATTTAAACCTTTTAAGCGATGACATCAATCCGAAATTATGCCCTGGGGCTCGGTGCCCTTGCCCTCTTATTTACCGCCTGCGATCCCGATGATAATAGCGACGACAATGGCAATCCCTCAGGCAATACCATTGAGCCAGATACCCTGGCTTGCTCTGATATTTCCCAGGCCACTACACTGGTAAACCGCGGGGAGGGTATCGATTATCTGGTGCCCTGCTTTATAGAAGTACATGAACAGCTCACCATAGAGCCAGGGGTCACCATTGCTTTTGAACAAGATGCGGGCTTTGAGTTCAATAATTACGATACCTGGAAAGGCAGTCTTACGGCAGTAGGCACGGAAGTCGATTCCATTCGCTTCACTGGCGCCCTGGGCATGCCCGGTTCCTGGAAAGGGCTGCTCTTTGACTCCGACGACCTGCGCAATAAGATGAGCTATTGCGTGGTAGAATACGCAGGTGGCAGTAGCGGAGATAGCTACGGCATCTACACTTCAGACGAGAGCCGCCTGGCGCTTAGCCACTCCCTCATAAGCCGGAATAATGGCGTAGGCATGCGCGCTAGCCGGGCCTCAGACCTTAGCGGTATGGCCAACAACACCTTTCGAGCCAACGGCAGCTTTCCCGTTCAATTTGCGGCCAACCAGATTAAATACCTCAGCCCCTCGCATACCTTCCAGGAAAATGGGAAAGCCGAGATTTACGTTAATTCCAACTCCCTTTACGACCGGGGCTACCTGGAAGGACAAAATCCCCATACCTGGCACGCGCATAGTATCCCTTATTACGTGGACGAAACCATTTTTGTGGGGGAGCGAACCTTTGGTCATTTCATCATCGAAGCAGGAGCCGTGCTTTCTTTTTCAGAAGAAACCAGCATCAGCGTAAATGAAAACCAAGCCGTACTGGAGATCAATGGCAGCGCTAATGCCCCCGTAAAACTGGAAGGCCGCAATGGTAGTGGTTCATGGAACGGCGTTTGGGTCGAGACCAATGCCACCCAAAACCGCATCGAACACACCTTAATTACCGATGCAGGCCAGGAAAAGATCGGCCATTGGTTCTCCAACGGGGCCGCGCTTTCCCTGGGCCGCTCCACCAGCACCACCCAAATAGAGCTGAACGACGTAACCCTGGCCAACAGCGCGGGCTGTGGTATAGCCGAATCGGGAACGGTAACCATCAATAGCACCAACCTCCAATTTCAGAACATAGCCGGCAATAACTTCTGCAACTAAAAACCTCCCTCCCCCTCCCCAGAAGTAACCGGTCCCTTTTACAGGGGCCGGTTTTTTTATTTTGGGGCTAAAACTACCCGGAAATGTGCCGGCCCTCCCGGGCCCATCACCCTTAAAAAATAGGGGCCCGCCGGCAGGGCGTGTAGGCTTAGGGTTTTTTCGGTGGCCTGCACCGGGAGGAATATACGCCGCAGGCGCTGGCCGCGAGCATTGTAAAGTTTAAGCGCGGTAATCTCGAGGGTTTCCGGCCACTGGACCCGCAAAGCACCCCGGGAAGGGTTGGGAAATATCTTTATTTGCCGGCGCCAGGCGGGCTCATCCTGTCCTATCTCCGAGAGGGGCCGAGTGAGAGTATCGCGATAGCCGCACCATGACCTCACCACGAGGGTAACCGTGAAGTTGAGGCTAGGGGTGGCGTACACATGGCTGGGGGAAACGCCCCGGGCGGTATCCCCATCGCCAAAATCCCACCAATAAGCCTCCGCAAAACGGCTGGGTTGGCCGTTGAAATCTACCCGCAGGCCGCCATTGGCCGGAGGAGGGCCAGCCTGAAAAAGTGCCCTGGCTTCCGGTTTTGGACAGGGATCCAGGAAACGGGTGACTTCCAGGGTATCGCAAGCGTTGTAAGCGGTGAGCACGATGCGCTTGGTTTGCAAATCTCCGTAGGTAACGCGCACCACCGCGCCGGTGTCTTGCTTGCCAGCATCAAGATCCCAGCGGTAGCCGGTAGCGCCTTCACTGGCCGAGGCGTCCAGGAGCAGGGTATCACCCGCGTAACGGTAAGTGAAGCGAGGCTTCAGGGTATCGCAGATGGTGATGTACTGAAGTACCGTATCCTGGGTACCGCAATGGGTTTCTGCCTTCAGGATTACCGGATAGGTACCAGGGCCGGGGAATAAAAAAGAAGGGTTGCGGGTATATCGAATATTGTTTCCCGGAAATGTCCACTGATACCGATCTGCATGACGGCTGCCAAGGGCTGAGAAATAAGCCCTGAAGCCACTCCGCTGAAACGACATTCCTGCTATGGGCGTAATACAGGGCTGAGGGGTTTCGGCAAGGCTAAACTCATCAAAAGCGGCGTCCCCCCGTCTGTTTTTTGCGGTAGCTCTCATTTGGAGCTGGACTGAATCGCCGCGGTGATAGCCCATACTAAGCGAGTCCCATTCCCAGGAGGCACTGGATGACGGACCGGCCTTTTGCCAGATTTGCCTAAAAGGCCCCTTACCTACGCGCATTCGGATGGAAAGGTGGTCAATTCCCGTTCCTTTTCGATGAAAAGCCCACTTCAGGTAAGGGTTTTGGAGCGTGTGGGGGATATAAATGTAAGGAGTGGTGATGCGCGCAGTGTCTTGAGGATTAGCTCCGGCATTATGAAATAGGTAGTTTCCGTCCGTATTTAAAGGATCTTTTTGAGGGCCCGTTTGGAAGGTTGGTGTTGGACCTTTT
The DNA here is from genome assembly GCA_913056475.1 of uncultured Bacteroidota bacterium. Classification (GTDB taxonomy): domain Bacteria; phylum Bacteroidota; class Bacteroidia; order Flavobacteriales; family Schleiferiaceae; genus CAJXMS01. The sequence continues at coordinate 16,709 of CAJXMS010000004.1, read as the reverse complement.
CCCACGTACATTCGAATAGAACCGGAAGAGCCATTCTGCCAGCAAGAATCTATCTTTTCCGGAACGTATGGCACATTATAGGCCTCCCATTCGGGGCCGTTAAAGTTTTGTCTCCAGGGGGCCCGCCGTACGCCACAGGGAAACTGGACCACCATGGGGCCACTCCAGTGGCCCGTATCTACCCCACAAATGGGTCGAACTGCCACAGCAAGACGTTTAATGGTGTCCCTCCTTATTTGCAAATTAGGAGTGAATACCGTGCGGCGTGTCTGCGGACCTTCCTGGTAGGCGGGCCACAGCGCTACTTCATAAGAATTATTGGGGGCGCCATTCCAGCTTAAAAAGGCCTGGTAGCTATTGATGGAGTCCAGGCCTAATCCAGAAATCTTACAGGTAGAGGAAGGTCCCAGGAAAATATCGTCAATCCCCCAGCTTCCAAAGTTGGAAGTATGGCCCGTATCGAAAAATAAAGTGAACCGAACCCTTACAAGGGAATCTGCGATAGGCCCTAGCGGAAGGGTATATCGCTCCCAAATTTTCTTTCCGGTAGAGCTTTGTGATGGTCCAGGAAAGCTTCCCAGAGAATGATAACCAGAACGCTGTCCTACCCATCCCACCTCTAAACTATCAAGTCCCTGCCCCACAGGAAGGCTGGCAAACCGAAGCTCTCCTAAGGGGCCACTGGTAGCATCCAACCAAGGTGAGCGTAGAATGGCACTATCAGAGACAAGACGAGGACCTGCTGGATCGATGGCTTCTCCTCTTAAATACTTACCAGAGCCATCTTCAACCGTGGCATCCCAGGTAGCCCCGCTGATACGCCAGCTTTCTTGATAACTACTGATTTGCCCGGCAAAAACCAAAACCCTATCACTTGCATAACAAGCCTGAGCTACATCCCCGGATAGGCGCACCGTTTCCACATTAAAGAAATAAGGCAGCGAGATAGGAGCGCAAGATGTTCTTGCATATTCAGTAAGCAAAGAACTTGTTCCCGTGGAGCAAAGAGCAGAGAGCCCGAATTCATATAACGTAGCGGGTTGAAGGGAGTCAACCCAGTACGACCCCGACGCATTACCAGCTACCTGAAGAGTATCCACTTTCCAACTTCCATTCCCGTACGGCCGGTAGCGGAGCTCAACGGCTGAACTTGAAACACTGTACTGCATGCGAATACGGTTGGTCTCTGCCGTATCCAAGCCCCATAGGCTAGGGGGCGGGCATTGCGCCCAAAGTGCAATCGAGCCGTAGCAAAAAGCCAGGCCAACCAATCTATACATTGATTTCATACCCTGAATTTATCTAGCCAAAAATAGTTATATCCCTGTAATCAATAGGATACAAGTATCCACTTGAGCCATTGGTCATTCTCAAGGGGTATTTGGCAGGAGATCCTTGCTCCCGTCCAGCCAGTAGTCATTTTAGGTCATTTAATCGCTCATAAAGGCTGATTAAACAAAACCAGTTTATTGATTTTCAGCAATTCTATTTATTTGAGCAAAATTTAACTTTAATACCATTTGAGCCATGAAAAATTTAATACGCGGAGTGGCCCTCCTCCTACCCCTTACCCTTTTACTATGGGGCTGCGAAAAAGAAAACGACCAAAACGGGGAGGGAAACAACCACACTACTCAAGTAGAACCCGATACCCTGGACTGCCGGACCATCACCACCCCTACCACCCTGAGCAACCGGGGCCAAGGCGTCGATTACCTGGTCCCCTGTGAAATTGACGTGGAAGCCCCCCTCACTATCGAGCCCGGCGTAACCCTGGCCTTTGAGCAAGGAGCTTCTTTGTACATTAACAGAGCGGGAAGCCGCGAAGGCGCCCTGATAGCTGAAGGTACCGAGCAAGATTCTATCACCTTCACCGGTGTCCTGGGCTTACCGGGTTCCTGGGTGGGCTTAGATTTAAATTCCGGTTCTATCCAAAATAAACTCAGCCACTGCATCATCGAATACGCCGGGGCCGGGAAAGGAGATGAGCCCGCCCTGCTCGTAAGAAAAGGGAGTAAAATCATCATAGAGCACTGTACTTTCCGTGACAATAATTACCGCGGCCTCCAGGTAGCTCCCAATACCCTGCTGGAAGGCTTCCAGCAAAATAGCTTCCTCCGCAACGACGATTATCCCATTCGCGTACCAGCCAGCCAAGTCACCTACCTGGACGCCGCCACCCGTTTTGCCGATAATGCCCTCAGCGAAATTTACGTGCAGAATGGCTCCATTTATGATCGGGGTTACGTCCGCGGCAGTGGCCACGAGTGGACCGCCCTGAGCATCCCCTACTTTGTAGACCAAGACCTGAATGTGACCGGCCAACTCACCATCGCAAAAGGCTGCCAGATCAGCTTCTCCAACGACAAATGGCTCAATGTGGAAGATAATGGTGCCATCCTGAAAGTAGAAGGCACCCGCCTCCAAAAAGTGAGCATCACCGGCCGCGCCGGAAAAGGCTCCTGGAATGGCATCTACATAGCCTCCAGCAGCCCCGAAAACATCATAGAATACGCTACCATAGCGGATGGCGGGCAAAACAAAAAGGGCTGGTACATGAATAATTCGGCCAACATCAGCGTGGGCTACCTGGACAACCCCGATAGGATCATTATTTCCGAAACCACCATCCGCAACAGCGCCGGCTGTGGCATAGTTAAAGAGCCAGGCGCCATCGTAAGTAGAAGCAAGATCACCTACGAGGAAAATTCCAGTGGCAATTTTTGTCAATAAGCCCCTTTTCTAAAATTGCTAAACACCGGCGGAGCCTCACCTGGTTACCGCCGGTTTTTTTTGAGGGGTAGGCCTTCCGGCCAAATGAAACCTTACCCTACTACTGCCTTCAGTGACCTAATCTACAAATCCTTTAGCCACCGGACACGTTTCTATAGCAGCTTGCACACCGGTAAAAAGCCGGTAGCCAACCGCATGCTCCTTTTAAGAGCCCTACCTGGCGGCGGCGGGATAGCACATTTGGCCGCCAGGCCTTAAGCGCCGCCCCGAAAAACGTAGGCGGGAGAGAATTAACTTTGCGAAAAAAGAACCCCATGAATAAAAACGTAGAAACCGCAGACGAGTACTCCATCAAAGATCTGTTAAAGACTAATTTCCCGGTATTTGGCGATGGCGATTTACTAGAAGAAATGAGCCAATACGGGCGGTGGTTTACCCACGAACAAGAAGAACAAATCGTAGCCGAAGGCGATTTCCCGAAATGGATACCCCTGGTAATAAGAGGCGCCATAAAGGTGAGCCGGGTAGATGATGACGGCGAAGAAATATTCCTCTACTACCTCTACCCCGGCCAAACTTGCGCCATGACGCTCAACTGCTGCATGGTGGAAAAACCTAGCGAGGTAAGGGCCATAGCAGAGCAGGGAACCGAGTACGTGGGGCTGCCCCGCAAGAAAATAAGCGAATGGATGATGCAGTTTAACGACTGGCGCAATTTTACCCTTCAAAGCTATGACGAGCGGTATGAAAACCTGCTCCAAACCATAGACGACATCGCCTTTAAGCAACTGGACCACCGCCTACTGGACCTCCTCAAAGACAAGAGCATAGCGCTGGGCGATACCACCGTGCCTATCACCCACAAAAAACTGGCTGAAGACCTGCACTCCTCCCGGGAGGTGATATCGCGGCTGCTTAAGCAACTGGAAAATATGGGCAAGGTGCGCCTCAAACGCAATCAAGTGGAACTCCTGGACTTTTAGCCCTTAAAGGACATAACGGTGGCTCCGGGATTTCTACCGATTAACGCTCTACCAGGCTAGGTGATATACGTTACTGTACAAGCCTGATCGTCAGCTTACCTTTGATGCAGTTAAATGTTAAAAAACCATTTGTTATGTACGTCAAACAACTTTATACTGGCTGCCTGGCGGAGGCCGCCTACTACGTGGAATCCAATGGGGAAGCCGCCATTATCGATCCCCTGCGCGATACGCAAGTATACCAAGAAATGGCCCAGGAACGCGGAGCCAAGATCAAGTATGTGCTGGAAACCCATTTTCACGCCGATTTTGTGAGTGGCCACCTGGACCTGGCTCAGAAGACAGGCGCCAAAATTGTGTACGGACCTACGGCGGAGCCCAATTTTGATGCTTACGTAGCGGAAGATCAAGAAGTCCTTCCTCTGGGAGAGGCCAAATTTGTAGTGTTACACACCCCCGGCCATACCATGGAATCAGTTACTTACCTGCTGAAAGACGAAACCGGAAAAAACGAAGCCATCTTTACGGGAGATACCCTTTTCATTGGCGACGTAGGTCGTCCGGACCTGGCGGTCAAAAGTGATCTGAGCCGGGAAGACTTGGCCCGGCATCTATACCAAAGCCTGCGCCAGAAAATCATGCCCCTGGAAGATGAGATCACCGTGTACCCGGGCCACGGACAGGGCAGTGCCTGCGGAAAAAATATGAGCAGCGAAACCACCGACACCCTGGGTAGCCAAAAAGAAAACAATTATGCCCTGGATCCTAAATTGAGCGAAGAAGCCTTCATCGAAGCGGTGACGGAAGGCTTAGTGACGCCGCCTCAATATTTCCCCAAAAACGCCGTGCTTAATAAAACGGGCTACGATCAACTGGACCGTATTCTGGAAAAAAGTGAGAAAGCGCTGGAGGTAGCCTCCTTTGATCAGTACCGGCAAGAGGACAACACCCTGATCCTGGACACCCGCTATGAAAGCGAGTTTATGGAAAAGCACATCCCCAACTCTCTTTATATAGGCCTCCACGACAATTTTGCCCCCTGGGTAGGAGCGCTCATCGAAGACCTACAAACCCCGCTTCTCATCATAGCCCATGAAGGCAAAGAGGAAGAAGTAATAACCCGCCTGGCCCGCGTGGGCTACGACAATGCGCTGGGATACCTCAAAGGGGGCATACCCGCTTGGGAAAAAGCCGGTAAAGCCCTCACCAGTACCCCCCAACTGAAGCTGGACGAGCTGGCGGCTCGATGGGACCAATTAAATGAACAGGTGGTAGATGTGCGGAAAGTGTCAGAGTATGAAACCCAGCATCTGCAAGGGGTGCGCCATCTAGCCCTGGACTTTATGCCCCAAGAGGTAAACGAGCTCGCAGAAGATACCCCCTACTACCTGCATTGTGCCGGGGGGTACCGCTCCGTCATTGCCGCTTCTATTCTGGAGCGCCACGGCCGCCGAGGGGTGAGCATTGAAGGGGGATTTAATGCCATGGACTCTTCAAAGCTGCCCATGACCGAAACTCAAACGGTAGATAACATGCTCTAAACCCTCTGGTGACAAATATCATAGGTGAAGAATGCTTTCCCGGCTAACTTGCGGTAATTAAAATCGCAGCGCCATGGAAAGCATTCTTACTTTAGAGCAACTCCATCATAACCTAATAATGGGCCCCGGGTATGAAGGCTACGCTCAACTTATAAAAGCCATAGACCTCCCCCGGGAAAGCTATGGCTCCCTTTGCCGCTGGAGCGATGAACGCTACCAGCGCATTCGGTTTTTTGACACCGACAGCCTGGAAGGCCTTATGACCTGCTGGAAACCCGGCCAGTCTAGTTCCATCCATACTTATGAGCATGCCATAGGCTGGCTCAAGGTGCTGGAAGGGCAAATAGACTGGGAGCACTTTAGCCCCGAAGCCCACGGGGCCACCCCCACTTATCAAAAGACCTTTACCACTGGCGAGATCGGTTTCTTAAATGATGACCTAGGCTTTCACCGCTTTGTAAACCGAGGGCCTGAGCCCACGGCAATGCTCCTCCTCTACGCGGATAAAATCAAGCAATGGCGCAGCTACGATCCAAAAACGGGTAAGATAGCTGAAGAAACCGTCACGGTGGACTTCAATCTCGATCCGGATCACCAGGGGTGAGCCGCGTCACTGCGGCCCAACGGGAAAGGGGCCACTTTTGCCTTCTCAATTCTAAAAAACTATACGAGTATGGGACTATGGGACCTATTAGGAGGCAAAAAGAAAAAAGTGGCGGCCTTCTTGGAAAAGGATGCCGTGATCATAGATGTGCGCAACCCCGATGAATACAAACAGGGCCATATCCCGGGCGCCCGCAATATTCCGCTGCCCAAAATTGGGGGCCAGGCCAAGAAGCTTAAGAAAGAGGGTAAGCCAATCATCCTATGTTGTGCCTCCGGCATGCGCAGCGGTCAGGCCACCCGTGTCCTGGAACAGCAGGGCCTAGAGTGCCTCAATGGCGGGGGCTGGAGCTCTCTGGCGCGAATGGTGTAAAGGGGAATTTCAAAAGGGAAACCTTCCAAGGGCCGATGCTATCTTTGCCGCTTATGAATCAATAGCGGAAATAGTTTATCATGCCGACAGATATCACAGCCCCTACGCAAGCCCCGCGTTTAAAGGCTCTTTCCGAAGCGTGCCAGCAATACGGCACCCCGCTCTATGTGTACGACAGCGCCATAATGGCCCGCCAGTATCAAAAACTGACCGAGGCCTTTGCCGCTATTCCCCAAGTGCGCATAAACTACGCCTGCAAAGCACTGAGCAATCTAAATGTGCTGCGTCTTTTTAAAAAAATGGGTAGCGGCCTGGACACGGTTTCGATCCAGGAAGTAGAATTGGGGCTCAAAGCTGGATTTGCCCCCGAGGAAATTATCTATACCCCCAATGGGGTCTCCTTTGCCGAAGTACAAAAAGCAGTAGAATACGGCGTCCGGGTAAACATTGACAACCTTGGCTTATTGGAGCATTTTGGTAGTCACTACGGCCATAGTTACCCCGTTTGCATCCGGATAAATCCCCACATTATGGCCGGCGGTAACGCTAAGATATCGGTAGGACACATCGATAGTAAGTTTGGCATTAGCATCCACCAAACCCGGCACCTGGAGCGTTTGGTAGAGAGTCTAAACCTCCGCGTAGAAGGGGTTCACATGCACACGGGCAGCGATATTTTAGATGTAGATACCTTCCTGAGCGGAGCCGAGCTCCTGCTGGAAGTGGCCCGTAAATTCCCCGACTTACAGTATATCGACTTTGGCAGTGGCTTTAAAGTGCCCTACCAGCCCGGCGATATTGCCACAGACGTGGAGGAATTGGGAGCTAAGATGGGAAGCTTATTTGAGCATTTCTGCCGGGATTATGGCCGCACCCTCTCGCTGGAGTTTGAGCCCGGAAAATACCTGGTAAGTGAGGCCGGCTACTTTTGCTGCCAGGTAAATGGCATAAAACAAACTACCGCTACCGTCTTTGCTCAAGTTGATACGGGGCTTAATCACCTCATCCGCCCCATGCTTTATGACGCCCATCACGACATTTATAACCTCAGCAACCCAAACGGGCGGGCCCGGGTGTACAGCGTAGTAGGTTATATCTGCGAAACGGATACTTTTGCCAGCGACCGGCAAATACCCGAAGTACGCGAAGGTGATTTACTGGCCTTTGCCAATGCGGGCGCATATTGTTATACCATGGCCAATAACTATAACAGCCGATACCGCCCCGCGGAAGTCCTCCTTCACGAAGGGGAAGCCCGGCTCATCCGAGAGCGGGAAAGCATGGAAGACCTGCTGCGCAATCAGATTGACCTGGGCATATGAAAGAAAACAATCTTTCGATTAAAACCGGTCAGGTGGCTCATCTGCCGGCCGTGCTGGAGCTCATACACGATCTAGCTCACTTTGAGGAAGCCCCGGAAGAGGTTATTAACGATTTATCCCGCTTAAGAAAAGACTTTGAAGAACACCAAGCCTTTGCCTTTTTGGTAGCCTTAGATGGTCCCGAAGTGGTAGGATTTAGTCTCTATTACCCCCGCTATTCCACCTGGAAAGGGCGCTGCTTTTACCTGGAAGACCTTTACGTAAAGCCCCCTTACCGGGGTAAAGGACTGGGTAAACGCCTGCTAGAGGCTACCGCTCAGGAGGCGCGCCGGGCCGGTGCTCGAAGGTTAGACTGGCAGGTACTCGACTGGAACGACCAAGCTGTACGCTTTTACCAGGACATAGGCGCCTCCATTGAAAAAGAGTGGTGGAATTGTAAGTGGTGGATAAGCTGATATCCAGCACGACCCCTGCAAAACCTTAACTGGGCCCTACCATTTAGCAGGCCGTCTTTGCTCATCGTACCCCCTGCTGATGCATGAGGGGGTGAGAAGTTGCTAATAAACCATTGCCGAGGAAAGAAAGAGACCAACCCCAACCATACGAGGGCAGTGTTTTTCTTAGTTGCCTGCGGGCAATTGGCTCTATGATTGGGAGGCGTTACTTTCTTCCACGGCCTCTTGTTCCTCATCCTCCTCTTGAAATTCCTCGTAATGGTTTTCCCAGGCAATTTGACGCTTTTGCTGGATCCGCTTGATACGGCGACGGTAGTTTTTAAATTTCTCCCGCCTTAAGCCCACGATCAAGGAATAGGTCATCAACAGCAAGGTAATAGCAAAGGGCAGGGAGGCCAGCATTACCGCCGTTTGCAGAGTGGTAAGGCCGCCGCCTATGAGCAAGGTAGCCGCCAGGGCACCTTCAGCAAGGGCCCAAAATATGCGCTGGCCCACCGGAGCGTCCAGCTTACCACCGGAGGTAAGCGAATCCACCACCAGGGAACCACTGTCGGAGGAGGTAACGAAAAAGCCCACAATAAGCATCACCCCTATAAAACTCAATATTTTACTGAGGGGGTAGGCCCCCAGCATGGCAAATAAAGCCGTACTGATGTTTTCGTCTACCGCTTGTCCTATGGGAGCTAAGCCATTCATCTCCAGGTACAGCGCTGAGTTACCAAATACCGTAAACCAGAAAAAGGAAACCAAAGATGGTAAAAGGACCACGCCATTGATAAATTCTTTTATAGTACGTCCTTTAGAAACCCGGGCAATAAAAATCCCCACAAAAGGGCTCCAGGATATCCACCAGGCATAGTAAAAAATGGTCCAGTTATTTTGCCAGTTGGAGTCCGAGTACACCTCCGTGTAGCTACTCAGGTGAAAAATGTTATCCAGATACAAGCCCACATTGTCAATGTAGGCTTCCAGGAGATGCACCGTAGGGCCAATGGCCAGCATGGCCAAAAGAAAAGCCCCCGCGATGTAAATATTCCATTCGCTCAGCACGCGAACCCCTTTATCCAACCCCATGATTACGGAAGTGGTAGCGGCAAGGGTGACCAGGGTTATCACGATGACCTGCGAAGTTACCGTATCCGGTAAACCGAATAGAAAGTTAAGTCCGCTGGTAAGCTGCTGGGCCCCAAAACCCAACGTAGTAGCGAGACCAAACAAACAGGCCACCACTGCCAGAGTATCTACTGTATTACCAAAAGCACCTTTTGACTGGCGGGGCAGCAGAGGGGAGAAAAGAGAACGAACGGCCAGGGGAAGCTTTCGGTTGAAAGTAAAAAAGGCCAAGGCCAGGGCCACCATCCCGTACACCCCCCAGGGATGAAATCCATAATGAAGAAATGAAAATTTCATGGCCTGTTCTGCTTTTTCCACCGCGCCTTCTACCGGAGTGGGCGGGTTGATATAGTGCTGAACGGGCTCCGCTACCCCAAAGTAAACCAGCCCTATGCCCATCCCCGCCGAGAAAAGCATGGAGTACCAAGAAAAATCAGAAAATTCCGGTGTAGCCTTTTCCCCACCCAGGCGGATTTTACCCAGAGGGCTAAAAGCAATCACGAAGGCCGTCACCAGTAAGACATTCATGGTCAGTATCAAAAACCAACCAGTAGTGTCATAAAGCCCGCTTTGCATGGTGGCAAAGAGCCGTTCTACTGGCTCGCCTACGATCAAAGTAATGGTTACAAACAAAACCACCACTATCGCAGAAGGGATGAATACCGGGGCGTGAAAATCAAAGTACTTTCGCTTATCCATAGAAATTATTTGGAGCCTTCACAGCCACATATGATCGCGGGCTCAGCCAACTCGTTCGTGGGCAAAACTAATAAATTGAACCCGAGACGGGGGGAAGCTCCTTTCTTGACTGGCTTTTCTGCGCTACGACGCCGCATCCGGCGCTATTTTTAAACGGCTGGCTGATGGCCGATTAGTCATCAGTAAAGTTTTAAACCAAAGAAACAAATTTGCGCATGCGTGGTTTCTTGTAGAAACTTCTAAACCAGACCTCGGACTCATTAGAAAATACTTCGGCTATACTTATCCATCGATGTCACTGACTCACCAAAAGCGCCTTTCATCATTATCAAGGTTTTTTCCGCTCTGCAATTCATAATTTTAAGCCAAATCTGTACTAACCCATTCATTCGATGATGAGATATTTTCCCTTACTCTGGCTGCTCGTAGTTCCCGTCCTGGGCCTGGCCCAACCCTGTTCGGGAACCATCTCGAATCTAAAAATGGAATCTTATGGGGCTAATCAAATAACCATCAGCTGGAGCAGCTCTGGCACGCCGGCCGGTTATGAAGTGCGCTACGGGCCCAGCGGCAGCATAACAGCCGGCGGGAAGGATACCACGCTCTCCTCCCCCTACACCATCACCGGGCTCAACCCCAATTTTGATTACGACATTCAGGTGCGCGATTCCTGTAGCGCTACCAGCAAAGGTTCCTGGTCTAGCTCCCTTAGCATTCAAACCGCTTGCAACCCCGTAAAAGCACCCTTCACGGCTGGTTTTGATGGCGCCGCCTGGACCCCTCCTAACTTCCCTCAGAGCGGAACTATTAACTCTTGCTGGCAAAGGGAACAGGGAGCCAATACCAGCACCCCTATGGAATGGACTACCGGTCCGCCTCAATTCATAAATCAGGCGGGCGCAAGTGACGATCACAGCCCCAACAATGTGGGCCAGTACGTCATGGCCCAGGTTCAGGGTTTTTCCACCGGGGGCGACTCCGCCATCTTTCGCAGTCCGCTGGTAGATCTAGACACCATAACCAACCCGGAAGCCCGGTTTTGGTATCATATGTACGGTAGCGCTACGGGCGATTTGCGGGTGGCCGTCTCCAATGACTTTGGCGCTACCTACACCCAGGTGTTTTCTAAGAGCGGACAGCAACAAACCAGCTCCAATGCCGCTTGGAAAGAAGCCATTATCAACCTGAATGCCTACGCCGGCGATACCGTTCGTCTGCGCTTTGTGGCCACCAGCAACACGGGGAGCGATTTTAATCAACTCATCTCGGTAGACGATGTTTCCTTCCAACCACAGCCCAGCTGCCCCCGCCCCCAAAACCTGCGCGCGCTGAGCAATACCAGTAACCAGGTAAGGCTGGACTGGCTTTCCGGTGGGGCAGCCCAGTGGCAAGTGAGCTATGGTACGCCTGGTTTTAATCCCGGGAGTGGTACTATCTTGACGGCCACAAATAAACCCTACTCCCTAAACGGCCTGAGTAGTAACACCCGCTACGAGGTATACGTCCGGGATAGTTGCGGCCCGGGCGACCTTTCCCTGTGGGAAGGCCCCATTTCCGTACGCACGGCCTGCACGGCCCTCAGTGCACCCTATTCAGAAAATTTTGATGGAAACAATTTCAGTGCCACCAGCAATTTTTTCGGTGGACTGGGCACCATAGACCCCTGCTGGCGGCGCAACGATACCACGGGCTACATCTGGGACGCCGGACCACCAAGCTTCAACTTTACCAATACCGGACCCACTGATGACCACACGCCCAACAACAGTACCGGAGGGTTTCTCGTCACCATTCAAAGAAGTTTTATAAGCGAAGACACCACCCGCATTTTCAGCCCCCAGGTAGAACTCAGCGCCCTTTCCGTTCCTCGCCTACGGTTCTATGCCCACATCTATGGCAACGCCTTTAATTACTTTGAAGTGGCCGTTGACAGCGGCCAGGGCTATCAACCCCTGCTTTCCATCAACACCACGCTCCAAACCAGTGGTAGCGCCCGGTGGCGAGAATTTACCACCTCTCTGGCAAACTATGCAAACGATACCATCCAATTGCTCTTTACCGGCGTTCGGGCCAACAACGGCCGTATGCGGATGGCCATAGACGACCTTTATTTGGAAGAAACCCCTTCCTGCCCCAAACCCGATAGTTTAAGCCCCCTTTCTACAGGTACTAACGCTGCCTCTTTCAACTGGACCTCCGGTGGCGCAAGCAATTGGCAGTTAAGTTACGGCACCAATTTGAGCGCCCCTGGCAACGGCACCCTGGTCAATGTCAGTAATCGTCCCTTCACCCTTAACGGACTAAGCGCCAACACCTCCTACAACGTCTTTGTACGTGATAGCTGTGGCCCCAGTGATCTTTCCAACTGGTATGGCCCCATAACCATCCAAACCCGTTGTGCCCCCATAACGGCGCCCTACACGCAACGCTTTGACGGCAATAACCTTAACACGGGAAACTTCTCGGGCCTGGGAGACCTACCCAGCTGCTGGCAAAGAGATTCCGCCACCTCCTTTAGCTGGGACATCCTTACAGGCAATGGTTTAAACTTCCAAAGCGGCCCCTCCGACGACCATAGCCCCAGCGGGGCCAATTATCTTTCCACGCGCCGCAATAATAATTTTAACGATCAAAGCGCAAGCACCACCGTACGCATGCCGCCCATCGATCTGGACACCCTCAGCCGCGCCCGAATTCGCTTTTATTACCACGTGAATGACCAAAACTTCGATAGTCTCAAGCTGGTAAACCGCCCACCGGGCCAGGGAACCAGCGTACTCTGGCGTACCGACAGCACTCCTCAGGTGCAACCCGGTGACCCCTGGCTGGAAGAATACGTGGACTTAAGTGCCTTTACCGGCGATACCATATGGCTCGAATGGCAAGCCAGCCGAAACAATACCGCCAATTTTCTGACCCCAGAAATAGCGCTCGATGACATTTTCATCGAAAACGCCCCCCTTTGCCAGCGCCCCAATCAACTCGTTGTAAGCACCCTGGGAAGCACTACCGCTACCCTCGATTGGAACTCTGGCGGGGCCAATAATTGGCAACTGGAATACGGTCCCCCAGGGTTTAACCCGGGCTCCGGCACCCGCATAAACGTTACCAGCAAACCCTTTCAAATTACAGGCCTCAATCCTGGCAAAGATTACCAAGTAGTGGTACGGGATAGCTGTGGCGCCAATTCCTTAAGTCGCTGGACACCCCCCGCCTCCTTTACTACCACTTGTGCCGTAGCGCAGGCCCCTTTCCTTGAAACCTTTGATGGGGCTTCCTTCAAAATTCAAACCTTTAACAACAACCGAGGCAGCATAAGTGCCTGCTGGGCGCGTAGTGACAGCAGCGCCGAATATTACTGGCTACCCTTAGATGCCGGTACTAATAATACCGGACCCGCTAATGACCACACCAGTGGCAATGGAAATTTCATGGCCACGGATGCCCAGTTTTCCGGAACAGCCAATAACGCCGCGGCTACCTTCACCTCTCCTCAAATAGACCTTTCTCCGCTCAACACCCCACAACTGCGCTTCTACGAGCACCGCTTTGGATCCGACATCGATTCCCTCAAAGTGTTTGTCAACGACGGCAGCGGCTGGAACCAGGTACTCGCTTTGGCAGGAGCCAATCTTAACAGCGGGAACGCCCCCTGGACGGAACAGCTGGTAAGTCTTTCCGCCTATGCGGGAGACACCGTGCAGGTTCGCTTCCGCGGCGTACGCACCAATACCTTCTTTTCTCGGTCCATCATAGGCCTCGACGACTTTGAGATCCGCGAATCCCCCTCCTGCCCCAGGCCCACCCAGCTAAATGTTACCAATACCACCAATACCAGCTTAACCCTGGACTGGACCAGTAGCGCCAATAATTGGATCATTTCCTATAAAGAAGCGGGCATCAACAATCCTCAACGCACCGCCACAGCCAGCAAACCCTTCACCCTCACGGGGCTGCAGCCTTCTACCACCTACGTGATCACCATTCAAGACAGTTGTGGCCCCAACGATATAAGCCTGGACAGCGACTCCTTGCTCGCCCGGACCGATTGCGGCGTGGCCAACGCCCCCTTCACCGAGAATTTTGATGGAGCGCTTTGGCAAGAAGCCAACTTCTCTAATCAATTCAACGCTTCCATAGACAGCTGTTGGTCTACCACCGGAGCAGACTCCGACTTCGCCCCCGGCCAGGGAGCCAGTGGGTTTAACAGCTCTGGACCTGACCAAGACGTAAGTGGCAGCGGAAAATACCTCTATACCCCCTACGACTTTCAAACCAACAGCGGAGAAATTACCAGCCCGCGCATATTTATCCCCAACTCCCTCCTCAATCCCTACCTCAAATACGGGTACTTCCTCTACGGCTCCGGCATTTCTCAATTTGACGTCGAAATATCGCGGGTGGGCAGCAGCGGCTCCACCGTTTTAAGCAGTTACACCAGCCAAACGCAAACCAGCAGCACTGCCGCCTGGCTCTTTGATTCCCTTAGCCTGGACGCCTATCAAGGCGATACCGTACAGATCACCTTTACCAACAATACGAGCAGTTTCTTCTCGGAGGCCGCGATAGATGCCTTTGAATTGAATGGAACACCCTCGCCCTGCAGCAAGCCGGACAGCTTTCAAGTGAGCGCCCTTAGCCCCACGGAACTGAGCCTTAGCTGGACCGGCCAAAACAGCAATTCCCAAGGATTCACCCTGATCTACTACCCCGTGGCCCAGGGAACCAGCGGTGCCGATACCCTCAGCGGCCTGAGCAGTCCCTATAGCCTCACCAATTTGAATCCCAACACCAACTACCGGCTCCTACTTCTGGACAGCTGCTCTTCTGGTTTTCCCAGCGCCAAGCTTAGCCAAACCTTTAAAACCCCGGTCTGCCCCGCCGTTTCTGCCAGTTTCACGGATTCTACCCAGTTTCTTACCGCCTTTTATACCGCCAGCAACACCGCCACGGCTGACTCCCTGGTATGGCTCCTGGGTAATGGCGATACCAGCTTCCTGCCCAATCCTCAGGTCAACTACAGCAGCTCCGGCAGCTACAGTGTTACCCTCAAAGTCTTTAATGACTGTGGCAATATAGACAGCGTCACCCGCAACATCCAAGTGTGTGACACCTTACAAGCCAGCTTTAGCTATACCACCCAGGGCGACACGGTGGTCCTGGACGGCAGCGGTAGCCAAAACGCCACCAACTGGCGCTGGCTCCTAGGCAATGGGCGCTCGGTAGGGGGCCAATTTGCCCTGGCCACTTTCCCCAATACCAACCAAAGCTATCCCATTACCCTGGTGGTAAGCAATGCCTGCGGAGAGCAAGACAGCATTACCCAAACAGTAGCCTTCTGTGATCCGCCCAAGGCAGACTGGACCTTTTCCGTGCTCAATCCTACCGGCAGTGGCCTGCGCATTCAATTTGATGGCACCAACAGCCAAAATGCCCAGTCCTACCAATGGGACTTTGGCGATGGCGCCACGGGTACGGGCCCCAATCCCATTCACATCTACAGCACCCCCGGCTTTTTCTATCAGGTTACCCTCGTGGTAACCAATGATTGCGGTGAGCAAGACAGCCTCAGCCTCACCCTTCAGGAAGTGAGCCTCCCGGAGCAAGCGGCCTTCAGCAGCGTAGAAGCCTACCCCAACCCGGCCCACGAGCAGCTCCAGCTCCGCTGGAATCCAGGCCAGGTGCAGCTAAAAACGCTCCTGCTTCGCAACAGCAAGGGACAGGCCGTACAAGAACGCCAAATGGAAAATTCTGGCCAGGAACGCCTGGATATAAGCCGCTTGCCGGCGGGGGCTTACTGGCTGGAAATCCACAGCAGTACCGGCGCCCGCCACAGCCGCACTATTATCATTGAGTAGGCCTGGCGGCCAAATGTGATAGCCCGAAAACCCGTGCTTTTTCCCTGAATAGGCTTTACGCTCCCCTTATTTAGCTTTAGCAACAGGGCGCGGCCACGGTGGGAAGCTCCTCGCCTTTGTTATTGCTTGTGAAAAGAGAATCCGTGGCTGGCGGTGATGCTGTACTTTTGGCCGGCAGGCCTAAAAAACATAACATGATACAGCAAAGCGGCAGCCGCCTGAGCCACCTGGCGGTGCATTATGTAGGTAATCCGGTAAAAGAAGAAGGCCTGCGGCTCAGTGCGGGCGAAACCGGGCTCGATGAAGCCACCCTAAAGGTGCTCTGGGAATACCTGACCAAAGCTTTTCGGGAGCCGGAATATTATCAGTTTTGGCATCCTACGGAGCTGGCGCTCAACCCGGTTTATGATGTGACGCAGCGCCTCTGGCAAGGTCAAATGCCCTTTATGGAGGCCTCCCAAAAGCTGGCCCGCCTACTCTATAACGCCAGCCAGCATCCCCAGGTACGCAGCGGGGAGCTGCTGGTGGTTTCCCTGGAAAACGTTCGGGTGGAAGCCTACGAAGGACCCGCGCTGGCCCTCTTCAAGTCCGAGGAAAAGCAGCCCTTTCTATTCACGGAAGAAGCAGAGGGGAATATAGAGCTCTACAGCTATCGGGGCATAAGCCCGGGTAAGGTGGATAAGGCTTGCTTGATCCTTCAGCAGGAGGAAGAAGCGGGCTATCAGGTGCTTTGCGTAGACCATCGCCAAAAGGGCAGTGAAACGCAATTTTGGTTTGATCGGTTTCTACAGTTGGAACGGCGCCATACGGCCTACAGCCAAACCAGCGAGCTGGTAAGCCTTACCAAACAATTTGTAGAGGAGGATCTAGAACAGGAAGCACCGCTGGAGAAGGATGAAGCGATAGGCTTTATGCAGCGCAGCCGGAGCTATCTGGAGGAGCAGGAAACGTATGAGGCGGAAAGCTATGGCCAGCAGGTATTTGAAGATCCCCAGGTGGCTGACCGCTTCCGGGCCTACGTGGCGGAAC
>CAJXMS010000003.1 GCA_913056475.1 uncultured Bacteroidota bacterium | reverse complement strand
TCTTTCAGCCCGGGCCAAAAGCCGCGGCCGGCGCGGATCAGCGGATGATAAACGGGTCTATTCTTCTTATCTCCTTGATTCAATGTTCTTAAAGAAACGGTTTTTTTTGCAAATAATGCCGCCCTCATAGCGCCTCAAGCCCGGTACGGCCCGGGCCCGGGCGTCCGGAAACGCCGTAGGGCTCGGGATTTTATTAGATTACCCGCTACCTCATTTATAAAAAGAAGAATCTTTCATTTAGGGCCATTTCTCGCGTTTTGGCGGCTGGTATAGTCTGATTGCATTTGAACCTAGGGGCGCCCCTAAGGCAAGCCCGGTTGCAGGGGTTTGGGTATAATTCTTTGCACTTATTTTGCCTCCTAAGCCTACCTGGGTATGCCAGAAGACGGCTGGTAAATTCGTGTAGCGCCTCCTGCCAGCGCCTACTTGCTGGCTCGTTATCCCAGGCTCATTGGGAAGTGTTCTGGAGGCATGCTAGGCAGCATAACGCCCTTTGCGCCAAGTACAGGTAGCTGCATTGGTAGGAAACTGCTCAAAAACAGATAGAACTTTAAAAGGCCGAAAATTTCCGGCAGGTAGATCCACATTTGGCCGGGAGGCCTAAAAAGGCGCGCGGTAGGCTACGGCAGCGCCGCCTGGAACTGCTGGTAGCGGGTGGAGGGCTGGAGGGTGGTGTCACAGCCTTCCTGGGCTACCTTGTCTTCGATGTTTTCTATGCGATTGTCCGGACTGGGGTGGGTGCTGAGAAATTGGGGGAGGTCGCTTCCCTGGCCGGCGGCTTCCAGCTTTTCAAAGAAGAGCTTGGCGCCCTGGCAGCCCCAGTCGGTACCGGCGAGGTATTCTACCGATTTTTCGTCGGCTTCTGTTTCAAAAGCGCGGCTAAAACTTAGGCCCGATAAATTGCCGGCGAGCTGGGCTACGATGTTTTCCAGGGTGGAAGGGTTTTCGCCCACCAACAGGGAGAGGAGCATAGATACGCCGTACTGCCGCTGGAGGGTGCGGCTGCTGTGGCGCAGGTCGGCATGCGCTATTTCGTGGGCCATAACGCCGGCCAGGGCCGCGGCCGAGTCAAGGTACCGGATGAGGCCGGTATAAACGTAGATATAGCCGCCCGGTGTAGCAAAGGCGTTGAGGGTTTGATCGTCCTTGACCAAGTGGACTTCCCAGGCAAATTCGCTGCGGTAGGCTACTTCGTCTGAGGCAAGGATGGCCTGAGTCATGGAGTCTAAATAGGCATAAGCCTGGGGATATTGCGTGCGGTCCATAATCTGGTACTGGGCGTCTTGCTCAATTTGCTGGCTTACTTGCTGGCCCAACTCTTTATCGTTTTCGATGGAGAAGAGGCTTACGTTATTGTTTTTATCACAGGCCAATAGAGCAGTGATAAGGGCCAGGGAGAGGATACGGTACTTCATGAGTGTTAGTTTTTGGGCGACGGCTGGGCGGCGGTTACTATTTGAGGCTTGGTGCTGGGCAGTACAATGGTAAAAACACTGCCTTTATCGGGCTGACTTTGGATGTGGAGCTGGCCCTTATTTTCGGCCAGGAGTTCTTTTATAATGAGCAAGCCCAGGCCGGTACCGCTTTCCATGAGGGTACCGGGTTCGCTCTGCTGGTCTTTATCCCGCATGAGCTCTTCCACTTTATCCGGAGGCATGCCCCGTCCCTGATCCTGCACGTGGAGGGCTATGGAATGCGGTTTGTCCTGACTGGCGCTAAGGCGGACCATCCCCTCTGGAAAAGAATATTTTATGGCGTTATGGAGCATATTGCGCACGATTATGGCCAGGTGCTCGGGATCTACCCACACCTTAGTTTGGGGGTCCAAGTCTATTTGCATGTCCAGGGCCTTTTCTTCGAGCACACTGCTCAGCTGGAGAACCTGTTTCTTCACCAAAGCACTGAGATTTACCGCCTGGGGCGCCACACTAGTGCCGGCAAACTGGGCCTTGCTCCAGGTCAGCAGGTTATTCACCATTTCACTGGTACGCTGCACATTTTGCTTGAGTTGCTGAAGGAGTTCTTCGCGTTCGGCCGCGCTCATTTGGCCATCTTCCACCAGTTCTATGGTTTGGGTAAGCTGCTGGAAGGGCTGTTTCAAATCGTGGGCGAGAATAGAAAAAAGGCGGTTTTTGCTTTGATTCAGCTTTTCAAGCGATTCCTTTTGCTGGCGTAGCTTTCCGGCTATGCGGTCCAGTTCTTCGCGTTGTTTTTCTACTTCGGTATTTCGCTGCTGTAGGGCGGTATTGCTTTGTTTTAGGCGAAGCCGGAGGCGATAAAATATCACCAGGAGTACCAACGCCAGAAGCAGCGCCGCCAAACTAAAGAGCAGGTAGTTATTTTTCCTTTCCAATTTTTGGGTTTGCAGGCGGCTATGCGCCTGCGAGAGGGCCAGTTCCTTTTCTTTAATCTCCTGCTGGAGTTGAAAAATTTGGTGGTACGTATCCAAAGGTTGGAGGGTATCTTTGATGGCCAGATACCGCTGCAGCGCCTTATAAGCTTTTTGCGCATGTCCCGCTGCGGCCTCAATGCGGGCCAGGGTTTTATACACATCACGGCGGAGCAGGATCACTTGGCGCGTGGCCTGCATATCACGCGCCTTACGGATGTAGGCCAGTGCTTTTTGGATGCGGCCTTCGGCCAAATGTAAAAGCGCATATTCCCGGTGATCAGCGGCTATAATGTAGGGATCGCCAAAGGCGGTATCCATAGCATAGGCGGTATCCAGGTAACGCCGCGCCCGTTGGTATTCACCTTTTTTACGGTATACGGCTGCTATTAAGGCATAAGAAGCCGAGAGGGAGGCCTCATCTTCATTTTGCCGGGCGGTTTGCCGAGCGAGCCGTGCCGTGTCGAGCGCCGCCTCGAGGTGACCTGCCTCTACTAAACAATCCCCAATTTTCAGGTACAAACCCGGCCATTGATAAGGCACGAGGCTGTCCCGCAGCATTTCCTTTAAGGCTTTGCGATAAAGCGGAAGCGCTTGTTGGTAAGCTTGTTGCTCACTTAGAAGGGTACCGATATTATAATGGTACAGGGCACGCGCCGGCCGGTAACCCAGAGCGGTATCTATCTGATATGATTGGCGAAAAGCACTTAGCGACGAGCCAAATTTACCGCGGTAAATTTGCGCCAAGCCCATGTAGTAAAGCGTTTCACTCAAACCGGCCGAGTCCGGTAAGGCCTCAAAAAGCGCCTGTGCCCGCCGGAAAAGATGGAGAGCGGAATCATTCTGATTTTGATGGTAGTGCCCGTAGCCTCGCAAGTTGTAAGCATAACCCAGCTCGTAGCTATCGCGTTTGGCTTTCGCTAATTGGTAATAGAGCCGAGCCGTATCCAGGGCCTTTTGCGGGTCAATAGCCACCAGCCGCCAGGAAGTCTTATAATAACGCTCAAAACGCGCTTGCGAATGGCTGGTGTCAATACGGGCCTTACTTTCAGGTAGAAAGAAAAGAAAGGCCAGTACAGCCATGCAAATAGACTTATTTAAACGCATAGAAGTATCATATCTTTCCTAATTTAAGGCCACAAATGTAGCTATTTCAAATATTTATGGTAACAAAAGTGGCCGTAAATAAAATACCCGCTCAAGGCTTTACCTTCGTAGCAAATTAATAGATATGAAAAGCATACGTCGTATTTCGAAATATATCCCTTTGGTGGGGATCCTGATCCTCTTTACCACCTCTGCCTGCCAGGGCCAGATGAAAAAGCGCAAAAGCCCCATGGATTCCGTCCAGCAAACTATCCAAGGGGTAGAGCTGGGGATCACCTACAGCCAGCCGAGCAAGCGCGGACGGGCTATTTTTGGTGGCTTGGTTCCCTATGGCAAAGTATGGCGGACGGGGGCCAATGAAGCCACCGTACTGGAAGTGTCCCAAGCCATAAAAATGAAAGGCCAAACCCTGGCTCCCGGGCAGTACGCCCTCTTCACCATTCCGGGTAAAGAGCAGTGGACCGTTATCCTAAACTCAGTGCATAATCAATGGGGCGCTTACAATTACGATGAGTCCAAGGATGTGCTGCGCTTTCAAGTGAAACCTCAAAGCACGGAGGAAGTCCAAGAAGAAATGCGCTTTTCCATCAGTAAGGAAGGAAAAATTAAGTTGCACTGGGATACCACGGTGGTATCTTTTCAAGTAAAGCCCGCTGCTTAACAAGGGTGCGGGATGGTCTCAATCGCTGGCAACCTGGTCAGGCAAAAGGGGCGTTTCTAGTGGCTAGTGAGAAACGCTGTATTTAAGCCGGCTTAACGGGGCCTGGTTTTTCCCTTTTTGGATCACCTTTGATACTGCCGGGCTACCGCCAGGACACGCAAAAGAACCCTACGCGAAACGCAATGAGCTTTTTATGGGCGGATGGCCGGGGGTAAAGCCAGCGCTTCCGCCTGAGATTTTTCACGGCGCAGGTATTCCAACCTAAGCAGCCCCGCCACACTTAAGCTATCCTCGATGGAGCCTTCCAGTACCCATTGAATGGCTGTAGTTAGCGGTACTTTGCGGATGGTAAGTTTCTCGGAAGCTTCGGGTGTGGCCGGTAACTCCGATAGACCGGTGGCTAAGTAGATCAGCGCCTGCTCGGTCGTGGCGGAATTGCTCAGGTCCATCTTTTGGATCAAGTGCCAGTGTTGAGCCGCCAAACCGGCTTCTTCTTGCAGCTCTCGCTGGGCGCTGCCCAGGGGGTCATGATCCAGCGGACCGCCTCCTTCTATGATCTCCCAGGTGTACTTCCCCCCCAGCGGAAAGCGCTCCTGCCCCACCAGATAGGTGTAGCCTTCGCTATCCACAGGGATGATGCCGATGGCCAAGTTCTTAAAATGTACTACCCCGTAAATGCCTTCTCCGCCGTTGGGATTGTGCACCGGGCTGTGGGTAACCCGTATCCAGGCGTTTTCATAAACCACTTCGCGGTCTCTTTCGCGCCATTCGCCTACCGCCTGAGGCCAGTTATCGGGTAGATTAAAAAAGTGCTTTTGATCGCGCTCCTGTTCGGTTTCCATAGATTTAGGGGCGGTTCTGCTTAATTTTCTCGCCATTGATGGCTACTTCCTGGCCTTCCTGATAGGTGACGGTAAGTTCACGGGTACCCTGTGGGCTAAAGTACTCCCACACGCCATTGCGCTTACCGCCCTGATAATTGCCGCGGCGTTTGAGCGTACCGTCCGGATAATACCATTCGTGGGTACCCGAGGGAGCGCCATTTTCGTAGCGGCCCTTGAAACGGAGCTTACCATTGTTCAAATAATAATAGCGCCACATGCCATTGCGACGTCCCTCCAGGTAAGCCCCTTCTTCCCGGTGATCATTGATGATCAGGGTCCAGCGACCGTCTTTTTGCCCTTCTACGTACTGCCCTTCCGCTATTACCGCGCCGGAATCATTATACTCGATGGAGGCGCCATCGGCCAGGCCCTGCAGGTATTCTTCTTCCCGGCGGATGTCCCCATCGGGGAAATACCAGGTCCATAAGCCATCGGCCTGCCCCAGGAGGTAAGCGCCTTCCTGTTCCAAACTACCGTCTCGATAATAATACTTCCAGCGGCCTACCTTTTTATCGTTTTGGTAGCGTCCCTCTGCTTGGAGGGTTCCGTCGGGATAAAAATACTTCCAGGGGCCTTGCTTTTGGCCCTTTTCATCCACAATACCTTCATACAGTACGCGTCCATCCTTGTAAGTAACGCTGCTGTCCACTTTCCCATTGTCGTTGTACCAGCGGTGCACCCCTACTTTTTGGCCCTCCCGGTAGGCCCCTTTGTATTTGAGCTTTCCGGTTTGCTGATCTATTTCTCGGCGTATGTCCACCTTAGACACCTCACTGGCCCCTTCCTGCAGTTCTCCATTAACCCATTTCTCTACCCGCAAGAGGTCCCCCGCAGCGGTATAGTACTTCCAGTAGCCATGCTTAAGGTCGTTTCGGTAAGTACCTTCTACTTTGATGTTTTTGTTGGGATAAAGTTGTACCCACAATCCTTGCTTTTGGCGCTGCTTATCGTAGCGGTTTACCTCCTTGCGGCGCTTAAGCTGGCCCGCTTCAAAAGTGAGCAAGCTCACCACTCTACCATCCTCCGCGTAAGCCAGGCCCATTCCCTCCTGTTTCCCATCTTCGTAAGGAATGGTTTTACGAAGGCTACTATCCGGATAGAAGTAACGTACCGTACCGTCTATCTGATCGGCCTCAAAGGGTTCTATTTTCACCAGCTGGCCGGCTTCATAGGTACGGCGCGGTCCTTGCTTGGTGCCCATGTCATAGCTTATTTCCACCGTTTTCTCGCCTTTTCGGTTATAAAAGGTCCAGAGGCTATCGAGCTTAAAGTTGCGGCGGTTCCCCGCCGATTTGAGCTTCCCATTCCGGTAGTAACTGCGCCAGTAGCCATCGGGAACGCCGTTTCGCAGGTAACCCTCGCTGCTTTTGGCCCCTCCTTCGTAGTAGTACGTTTTGAAATGTAGACTGTCATCGCTGTTCTGCTGAGCCAGCGAAATTACAGGAAGCAGCAGGAGGACTCCTGGCAATAGGGTTCTTAATATCCTTATTATTATTGTTTTATAAAGTAAATACATATAGGGTAATGATAATGGCTTGTTAATAGCGGGGATAAGTTTTGGGAGCGGTCCTTGCTTTTTAATAAGCCTTCTAATATCACAAAAATATGAACAGCCTTTCCACCAAGCATAATACTGAAAGTGAAGGGAGGAGCTTGCTTATTCACAAGCTGGTCTAAGAGCCGGGCATGTGTTATTTTTGAAAACTAATACGTCTGTGGGCTGTGCACAAGCCGTACAAGCTTGTGAATAGCTTGCGAACAGATTCTAAAAAGTAAGCAGAGCTATTCTAGATGTTTTGTATATGCAAGCCCTGCGGGCTAAATGTCAAGTAAAAATTACCAGAATGTTTCCACAAGTTTAGGGAGCTCCTTACCGCCCTACTGTGAATAGCAAAAACCTGATCTTCTGCACCTTTGTTCAATTATCAAAAATTATTAACAGATGAAAATTGCCCTGGGCGCCGATCATGCCGGTTACGAGCTCAAAGGCCGGGTGGCCGCTCTCATAGAAGAGCAAGGCCATGAAGTACTCAATTATGGTACCAACGAGGCCAGCAGTGTAGATTATCCCGATTATGGTCATCCGGTGGCGGGCGCCATCCTGGAAGGCTCAGCTGATCTCGGGGTGGTTATCTGCGGAAGTGGCAACGGGATCAATATGACGGTAAATAAACACGCGGGTATTCGTTCCGCACTGTGCTGGAACGAAGAACTGGCCTCCCTGGCGCGGCAACATAATGATGCTAATGTACTGGCTTTGCCGGCGCGCTTTATCACGGAAAAAGAGGCTTTGGCCATTACCCATCGCTTTATGGAGGCCCAGTTTGAAGGGGGCCGCCACGCTCGGCGGGGAGCGAAGATAGCGCCAAGGGATAAGTAGTTAAGGCGCTATTTGTTCCATCGCTTTTTTGAGACCGGCCCGCGTCCGGGCATCCTGGAAAAAGCCCGTACCCGGTAATTCTAATATGGCTCCATCCCCACCCCGCACCTGGCTAAGGATGCGTACGTAATCGGCATCCGCCTCAAAGTGAAGGGGATAGTCCTGAAAAAAGAGCCACAGAAAATAGCCCGGCGCTCGTTGGTAGCTTTCCGCTTGATTGGATTGGTTAAAGGTGATCCAATAGCGATTGGTCCGCGGGCCCAGGTCCATTTTGTCTAGACGTCCCGGCTGGCTTACTTGATTAATGGCTTCCCGGAAAGCAGCGGTATCTGTTTTTTCAAAAAGGGCCATGAGGGTGCTATCGGCTGAGGTGAGGATCGTATCCTGGGTCCAGCGTTCCATTTGGCCTATGGGGCCAAAGGGATCGGCATTGATCACTACGGTGGTATCGGTTTGTAAGCTACGACTAAGCTCGGGCGCCAGGTAGCCGCCTTCTTCGCTGCTTATAAGGAGGAAGTTTTGGGAGGTATCGATAATTCCTTTGGCCGCCAGGCCAAAAACAGCCTGCTGTACATCCCCGTGACGGCGGCTGATACCGGTGCGCTGAGCCTGCTTGTAGAAGTCTTCCGGATAGGGTCGGTCTATCACCAAAAATGAATAACCCGCCTTCCAAAGGGGGGCGGTCCAGGCTTGGTCAAATACGGGTAAACTATCCAGCAAAGGGCCTACGAACAGGGCCAGTCCTTTCTCTTGGCGGGGCTGCTGGGCCAGGCGATACGGAATGGTATCGGGCAGATAAGTGGTGGTAATACGGCCTGTCTGGACCTGCTGGGGGGCGCAGCGGCTAAAGAGCCCCAAAACGGCGGCCAGAACGATTAGTCTAAGATTCATCATATTTGTGCTGATTTGATCCACCCGGTAGATCTTTCCATATTCATTGTATACCTCCTGGCTATGCTGGGCGTGGGCCTTTATTTCTTGCGGCGGAACAAAGATATCGATGATTATTACGTAGGGGGGCGGGGAATGAGCAGCTGGCACATAGGACTTAGTGTGGTAGCGACCGACGTAGGGGGCGGCTTTTCTATCGGATTGGGCGGACTGGGGTTTGCCATGGGTATATCGGGTAGCTGGATGCTTTTTACCGGCCTGCTGGGCGCCTGGCTGGCGGGTACATTTTTGATCCCCAAGGTCTTTAAGCTCCTGGGCCAGCATAAAATGTATACTTTCCCGGAAATATTTGGTCGCCTGTTTAATCCGGAAGTAGCCTTTGTAGCGGGGATTGTTTCGGCCATTGGCTACATGGGTTTTACCAGTGCGCAAATTTTGGCGGGTGCAAAGTTGGCTACGGCCACTTTTCCCCGTATGGACTTGAATACGGCCATCTGGGTAATGGGAATCACGGCGGTGGTCTACACTGTTTTTGGGGGCTTAAAGGCGGTTATCTATACCGATACGGTGCAGTGGGCGTTGCTCATGGGTGGATTGGTCTTTATAGGAATTCCCCTGGCTTACCTGGAAGTGGGCGGATATGCCGCTATACGGGAAACGGTGGATCCCTCTTTTTTAACGCTTACGCAGGTAGCGCCGGTTAAATTGCTCAATTGGGCGGTTACTATTATCCCCATATGGTTTGTGGGAATGACCCTTTATCAGCGAATTTATGCTTGCCGGGACGAAAAAACCGCCCGCAAGGCCTGGTATTTGGCCGGCCTCTTCGAATATCCGGTCATGGCCTTTATGGGGGTCTTGTTGGGGCTATTTGCCCGGGTAGCTTTGGATCAGGGGATGTTTGCTTCCCTGGGCTACAGTGCGGCGGCCGCCATGGATGCTGAGATGGGGCTGCCGGTGTTGTTGCGAACCATTTTACCGGTGGGCCTTATGGGATTGATGATGTCCGCTTACTTTTCCGCTATCATGTCTACTGCGGATAGTTGCCTGATGGCCGCCAGTGGCAATTTGGTAACGGATATCGCTGCCCGCTTTGTGCCCATCCCGCAAGAGGTTTTGCTGCGGTATTCGCAGGTGGCCACCTTCGTTATTGGAGCCCTGGCCCTTACTTTAGCTACGTCCATGACCCAGGTTTTGGACTTAATGCTGCTGAGCTATTCTTTTATGGTATCGGGCTTGCTGGTGCCTTTGCTTGCCGCTTTTTTCTTTAAAAAGAAAGACGCCGGAGCCGCCCTGGTGGCTATGCTGGTAGGTGGGGGCACCACCCTGGTTTTAGAAATACTAAAGATAAGCCTGGACCTGGGCATGCCCCTGGGCCTGGATCCTAATATATTTGGGATTTCGGCCGCTTTTATAGCCTATTTTAGTACGGCCAAAATGAACGAAATATGAACATAAGTATTCTACCGGGCCATAAGGGCCCGGATGCGGTTTTTACCAATGAACGGATCGCTAATTTTCTCTACAAACACCTGGAGGAGTTCGGAGATCCCAAAGAGGATATTTTGGCCTGCCTTGATTATGTGCACCACAAGGGCGGCTTTGTGACGGTGGGAACCGTACAGGATGAAATAGCGGGTGTGGTGGTTATTAACGAAACGGGGATGCGGCGCTATATCCCGGAGAATATCCTGGTGTATATTGCCGTGGATGGAAAGTTCCGGGGCAAGGGCTATGGCAAGGAACTCATGCGCGCTGCGCTGGATCAAGCGGAGGGCCATGTAGCCCTCCATGTAGAACCCCACAATCCGGCCAGGCACCTCTACGAAAAGCTGGGTTTTACCAATAAGTATTTGGAAATGCGCTACGAAAAATAAACTATCTTGGATCTGCCTGCCATAAGACATCACTTGCATCAAAACCCCGAATTAAGCGGGGAAGAGCGGTATACCCAATCTTACTTGCGAAAGGAGCTGACGGCCATTCCGGGGGTGCAGGTGCGTAGTGTGGGCGGTACAGGCTTGCTGGCCACCATAGAGGGTTCGGTTCCTGGAACGGGTCTTCTCTTGCGGGCGGATATTGATGCCCTGCCTATAGAGGAAGATATGCCCCGACTGGCCTATCAAAGTGCCAATCCGGGCGTATCTCATAAGTGTGGCCACGACGGACACGCTACTTCCTTACTGGGGGCGGTAGCGGAGGTGGCGGAGCGATCGCTGGTTAAACAGGGTTGTTTGTACGCTTTATTTCAGCCAGCGGAGGAAACCGGAAAGGGCGCTGCCAGGGTTTTGAACGACAAAGATTTCCCGGCCGGGAACATCCAAAAGGCCTTTGCTTACCACAATGTGCCTAAGGCACCGTTGGGCCAGTTGCTTTTTAAAGGGGGTACTTTCTCGGCGGGGGTTATCAGTGTAGCTATTCGCTTTTTTGGGAAAAATACCCATGCAGCTGAACCGGACGAAGGAATAAATCCCAGCAGGGCTATAAGTGAATTGCTTCAGCAGGCTGCTCATATGGAAGAGCGCTCTCCGGAAGAGGCAGACTTCGCCTTGATCACGCCGATTTACGGGCAGTTTGGGGAAAAGGCTTACGGAACGGCCGCCGGGGCAGGAGAATTACACTTTACGCTCCGCTGCTGGAACGCTAAGCGTTTAGACGCCTTAAAAAGCGAGCTAAGCGTGCGCGTGGAGGACCTGGCTGTCCGGGAAGGGCTCAGGCATGAAATTTCCTGGTTTGAGGAGTTTAGACCCACCCAAAACACGGCTAAAGAGCGCATTCGTCAAGCGGGGGAAAGGCTGCAACTCGAACTATGCGAGTTACAAGCGCCTTTTAAATGGGGGGAGGATTTTGGCCTTTTTACGGAGCGCTATGATGGGGGTATGTACGGGCTGGGTTCCGGAACCGATCAGGTAGCCCTGCACCATCCGGAATTTGACTACCCGGATGATTTACTCAACCAAGCCAGGGATATGTTTGTACAATTGGTAGAAATGGAATTAGGCAATGGATAATACCAGCTACCTGGAGCTCGATGCATCGGCCTTGCATAACAACTTTGAATACATCCGCAATCGCTTGCCGGAGCGTACCATTCTATCGCACGTGATCAAGGGCAACGCTTACGGGCACGGCGTAGGTCAATTTGTACCGCTGGCGATGGACTACGGGGCGCGACATTTTTCGGTATTCGACTCCTTCGAGGCCTATGAGCTTAAGCAGTGCCTGGGTGATCATCCGGCTCGGATCATGATTATGGGGATGATCTTTGACGAGCAAATAGAGTGGGCCATCGAAAATGATATTGAATTCTTTGTCTTTGAGCTGCATCGCCTCAAACGAGCCCTGGCCACCGCTCGAAAAATGAAAAAGCCGGCCTTAATTCACCTGGAATTAGAAACGGGTATGAACCGCACCGGGCTGGAAAAAGCCTTCTGGCCTACGGCGGCACGGCTTTTGAAAGAATACGAAGATTGCGTGGAGTTAATGGGTTTTTGTACCCACTTTGCAGGAGCGGAAAGCATTGCCAATCATATTCGTATTCGCCGCCAGATAAAACGATTCCGGCGGGGGGTAAGTCGCTTTAATGAGCACGGGGTGAAAGCCCACTACCACCACACGGCCTGCAGTGCTGCATTTATGCGGTTTCCGCAAACGCACATGGATATGGTCCGCATTGGCATTATGCAGTATGGTTTTTGGCCCAGCATGGAAACCTACATAGCCACCGAGGGCGCTTCGGAAAATCCTTCTGATCCCCTCCGTCGGGTCATCAGCTGGAAAAGCCGCGTGATGAGCACTAAGCGCGTAGATAAAGGGGATTATGTAGGCTATGGAACCAGCTTCCTGGCCACCCAGGATATGCAGGTAGTGGCCGTTCCCGTAGGTTATGGTCATGGCTTTTCCCGTAGCCTTAGCAATAGCGGTAGGGCCCTGGTACGGGGAGAGCGAGTGCCCGTTATAGGCACGGTTAATATGAACATGATGGTGCTGGACGTAAGTAATTTAGATAATGTAGAAACGGGCGATGAAGTGGTGCTCATTGGCCAGCAAGGGGAACGCCGGATCGATGTAAGCTCCTTTAGTGACTACAGCGACCAATTAAACTATGAACTCCTGACCAGGTTACCTAAAGATATACCACGCTACGTGGTAAATGCCTCATGATATGGCTTATATAACTTTCAATAAAAGCAAGCTTAAGAAGAATTATCAATACCTGGAAAACCTCTTTCGTGGTGAAAATATAGCGTGGGCCATTGTGACCAAGCTCTTGTGCGGCTACGAACCCTATCTAAAAGAGGTCATCAATTTGGGTATTAAAGAAATATGCGATGCCCGCATCACCAATCTCCGCCGCATAAAGGAAATGGCTGGAGATGCCGTGCAGACGGTCTACATCAAACCCCCCGCCAAAAAGGCCATCCCAGATGTAATTCGCTACGCGGACGTGAGTTTTAACAGTGAATACTATACCATTAAGGCGCTCAGCGATGAAGCGCTCAAACAAAACCGGCGCCATAAAGTGATCATTATGATTGAACTTGGCGATCTCCGGGAAGGCGTTATGGGCGAAGAGCTGATCGATTTTTACGGCTCTATCTTTGACTTACCGAATATCGAAGTCACCGGCATAGGCTCTAATCTTAACTGCCTGCACGGGGTGATGCCCAGCCAGGACAAGTTGGTGCAACTCTCCCTCTACAAGCAGCTTATTGAAGCTCGTTTTAATCGTCAAATTCCCTGGATTACCCGAGGAACCTCCGTAGTGATCCCGCTGATCCATAACCGGCAGCTACCGGTCGGTATTAATCATTTCCGGGTGGGGGAAACGCTGTTCTTTGGTACCGACCTGGTTAATGACGGGCCCTTCGAAGAGATGGAACAAGGGGTGATTAAGCTCTACGCGCAGATCATCGAGATCACCGAAAAACCTATGATCCCCATTGGTCAAATGGAGGCCAATCCCCAGGGAGAGGTTTACGAAGTGGATGAGTCCCTGTACGGCAAAACTTCTCATCGGGCTATTTTGGATGTAGGCTCTCTAGACATATCCAGCGATTATCTCGTTACGGATGATGAAGACCTGGAATTTTTAGGCTCCAGCAGCGATATGTTGGTCATCGATATTCACGACAATAAGCAAGGCTATAAGGTGGGCGATTTCCTGAGCTTTGATCTTAAGTATATGGGGGCGCTTACGCTGCTTAACTCTCCATACATCGAAAAGCGGGTCATAGAAGAAGCTTAGACCGCCGGCCTCAGGAGCCATTCCGGATGCGGGCAATTGGCCCGGTAGCGAGCTGCATTTGCTGAGAGGACTACCCCCGGATAGTCGCCGTAGGCATCCCCCATATCGATAATAAGCTGGAAGTGAAGGTGAGGAGGCCATTGCACGTTCTCGTAAACTGCGCCCAGCTCGGCGATCTTTTGGCCCGCCAGAACTATATCCCCGGGCTGCCAGTGGGAAATACTTGCGGGCTTAAGATGGCCATAAAGCGTATGGAAGCTAAAATCGTCGATGCAATGGTGGAGGATAAGGGTACCCCCGTAATCGCCCGGTTGATCATTATGGGCCAGGCTGTGCACCTCCCCGCGTAAGGGCGCCATAACCGGTGTTTGAGCGGCGGTCCAGATGTCTACTCCTAAATGGTGGCTGCGGGCCTGCTGAGCGCCCCGGAAATGAGGAAAGCGGGCGTAAAAGCTCCGCTCTTCTCCGTAACCGCCCAGGGCATAGAGGTAGGGCCCACGGGCCAAATGTGAGGTGATGTAAGCCTGTAGTTTTTCCACCGTATCAGCGCTGGTGAAGGCCGGGTCCTGGTTGCTTGTAGAGAGATTCAGGCGGACGCTGTTCCTTTCGGTTAGCGGGTGGGGCATTATGGGTTTTACCTGAGGGGTACGAAGAAGCTGCTCGATGCGATCTTGTTTCATATACCGGGGGAGGGATTATGCCTAGCGCTAATACATTTGGCCCGGAGGGCCCGCTCATAAAAAAAGCCTGCCCGGCGGCAAGCTTTTGTTAGTGGAGCTGAGGTCCCGAGCGGATTCGAACCGCTGTGAAAGGTTTTGCAGACCTCCGCCTAGCCACTCGGCCACGGGACCATGTAAGAGCGGCAAAGATAGGAAATGGACCTTGATTAGCGGCTGCGTTCCATGGTAACGCTTACCCGGTCCACATCTCCGTTAATGGGTGGATAGCATTTGGACAATTTTACCCGGGCGGTTTGTACTTGCGGGAGGGCCCCAAGGATATGATCGAGGATACGCCTGACCACCGTTTCTATGAGCTTGGAGCGCTGCGAAACCTCCTTTTCCACAATGGCATTGATGGTTACGTAGTCTACCGTTTGGCTCAGTTTATCGGTTTGCGCCGGCTCGGAAAGGTCGGCCCAGACGCTCACTTCAGCGTGATATTCGGTACCGATTTTTCCTTCTTCATCCAGGCAACCGTGGAATCCGTAAAGCCGGATACCTTCCACATCTATTCTATCCATGGGCAGGGAGCTTTTCCAGGGCTTTATCCAGGCGGGCGAGGGTTTCGGGCTTGCCCAGGATAGCCATTATGGCGAAGAGGGAGGGGCCCATGCCTTTACCGGTAAGCGCCAGGCGCAAACCAGGTCCCACTTTGCCAAAACCGGTTTCTTGCTCTTGGAGATAAGTTTTGAAGCGCTCCTCCAGTAAAGAGGCCTCGAAGGCGTCGAGTTGGGCAAACCGTTCCCGAAGGTTTTCAATGTGTTGCCGCGCCTGGGAATTCCATTTTTTACGGGTGGTTTTTTCGTCATAGGTTTCAGGGGGCTCAAGGAGGAACTGGCCTTCCTTGAGAAGATCGGACGGGAATACGGCGCGGTCCAAAAGCAGTTCGGTCATTTGCTGAGCTTTCTGTTCCGTTAGGTCGTATCCTTGTGACTGCGCCTCCTGGCGGAGCTGATCCGCGAGCACAGGGAGGGGCTGCTGGCGGAGATATTGCTGGTTAAACCAACGGGTTTTGTCGTGGTCGTAACGAGCGCCGGCTTTATTTACTTTCTCGAGGCTAAAGGCGTCGATGAGTTCTTGCTTGGAAAATATTTCTTGTTCGGTGCCCGGGTTCCATCCCAGGAA
The DNA here is from genome assembly GCA_913056475.1 of uncultured Bacteroidota bacterium. Taxonomy (GTDB): domain Bacteria; phylum Bacteroidota; class Bacteroidia; order Flavobacteriales; family Schleiferiaceae; genus CAJXMS01. The sequence goes on along the minus strand of CAJXMS010000003.1, from coordinate 6,708 downwards.
GGCCAGCATATTAAGGAAGGCCTCCGGGAGATATCCCTGCTCGCGATAGCCGGAAAAAACTTCGTCATTGGCCGGGGTTTTCCACTCTAAGGGAAAGACCGGGAAGCCCAGGCGGTCGCCGTCCCTTTTGCTGAGTTTTCCATTGCCATCGGGCTTGAGTAATAGCGGGAGGTGGGCCATGGATGGCCGGCTTTCTTCCCAGCCTAAGTAGCGGTAAAGCATGATATGTAAGGGGGCGGAAGGCAACCATTCCTCTCCGCGAATGACATGGGTGATGCCCATCAAGTGGTCATCTACAATATTAGCCAGGTGGTAAGTAGGCATCCCGTCTCCCTTGAAGAGGACTTTATCGTCCATGTTATTGGTGTTTACGCGCACCCAACCACGCACGATGTCGTAAAACTTGACTTCCTCATTGCGCGGCAATTTTATGCGGATTACGTAAGGGTCGCCATCGTTTATTCGCTTTTCGGTGTCGGAGGCGGCAAGGGTTAGCGAGTTCTTCATGCGCCCCCGGGTCACGTGGTTGTACTGCCAATTAGGCGTGCCGGCCTTTTTGGCCATGCTGCGCATTTCTTCCAATTCTTCGCTGGTATCAAAGGCATAATAGGCGTAGCCCGCTTCTACTAGCTGATCGGCGTATTGGCGGTAGAGGTGCTTGCGCTCGCTCTGGCGGTAAGGGCCGTAATCGCCCCCCTTTTGGGGGCCTTCATCCGGGGCTATGCCGCACCAGCTTAGGGCTTCCTGGATATATTCCTCTGCTCCGGGAACATAGCGGGTTTGATCGGTATCTTCTATCCGTAAAACGAAGCTTCCCTGATGCTTCCTGGCGAATAGGTAGTTGTAGAGGGCGGTGCGTACCCCTCCCATGTGGAGGGGGCCCGTGGGACTGGGGGCAAATCGTACTCTTACGGCCTGTGCTGACATATTGTGTGCGCTGCGTTTAAGAAACGGCAAAGATAAGAGGAGCGGTGGCACGGACCTGCCCCAGGCCATTAGATATATGCGGGAAAAGCAGGTGGGGCGGTCCCCTGGTAGGATGGGCTGGACAGGAAACAAAGCTTCGTACCTTTGAACTAAGTTTCCCGTAGAGAGGGGAATAGTGTAGAAGCGCGTAATGATGAGTATTATAGAAGAAAAAGTGGCCGCTTTTAAGCGAGCCTACTTCGGAAATGAGTTGATTAAGGGATTGATCCGTTTTTTGGGCATCACCCTTATGGTGGTGCTCTTTGCCATCGCTCTGGAGTCGGTGGGGCGCTTCACCCCAGCTATTCGTTTTTGGATTTTCTGGGCCATAGTAGCTACTTCGGTTTTTCTTTTAGGGCGTTATCTCATTTGGCCGCTAGGCCGCTGGCTAGGCTGGTGGCGTCCGCTTACGGACCGCAGCATAGCGGAGATGATTGCCCGTAAATATCCCGGGGCAGATGACCCCTTGCTGGCGGCCTTGCAGTTTAGAGAAGCTGGCCAGAGGGGTTTGTACCGTGCGGCATTGGATCAGGCCATTGCCCGTTTGCAACCTTTGCGCTTTGGTCAGGCTATTAATTGGCGGGCTACTTATCGCTTGTGGCCTATACTGGTGGCGCCTACGGCGGTATTTTTGGTCTTATTGGCCGGGCCAGCTACGCGAACATGGCTCGACGGTGGCGAAAGAATAGTAGCTTATGATCAGGCCTTCCTGCCGCCGGCCCCTTTTCGCTTTGTGCTCCAAAATGACTCGCTTCAAGTGGCGAGAGGAGAAAATTTTAAAGTGAAGCTGCAAATAGAGGGCGAGCAGTTTCCGGCGGCAGTGGACCTCAAAAGTGAGGGGCAATCATACCGCATGATACACAAAGGCGATGGGCGCTTTACCGCCAACCTACCCGGCGTAAAGAGGGATCGGCAGTTTCGGTTTCAGGCAGGTCCTTATGGCAGTGAGGCTTATCAGCTTAGGGTTTTCGAGCGCCCCAGTTTCGATGGTTTACGGCTGGAAGTCCTGCCTCCTTCGTACACGGGCCTTCGGCCAAAAGTGCTTCCGTTTAAACCGCAAATTCAGGTGCCCGAAGGGAGCCGTATTCGCTGGGAAGTAGGAACCCACGCGAATTCCTTTGCCTTTATGAAAACGGGGGGCCAGAAAGTGCCCTTTGAACGAGGTAAATTGGATTCTAATATTTTAAAACCGCTTACTTATCGCCTGGGACTGGAGAATGAATATCAGCGAATTTGGCTAGCTCCGCAAGGGCAAATCTCGGTGCAGAAAGATCAAGCCCCGGAGGTAAAGGCCAGATTGGAGCTGGATAGTAGTGGTCAGGATAACTTGCTCTTACAAAGCCTGAGTTATCAGGATGATTATGGGATTAGTGCCGTACAGCGGGTAGTAAGAGGGCGGGACTCCACGAAACGACTTTCCTTGGGTTTATCGGACCGGGGGAAGTGGACCAGTATGACTTCGCTGGAGGAACTCCTGGAGGGGCTCAAAGGCGAAGTGGAGGTCTACTTCATGGTATATGATAATGATGGCATCAACGGCCCCAAAATGAGTCGCAGCAAAGGCTTTTTTATTAAACAATTGACTGAAGACCAGAGAGAAGCCCGCCGGGAGCAAGCCTACAGAAACGCCCGGGAAAGTACGCGGGCGCTTAAGCAAGAGCGTCAGGAAATGGATCAGGCCGCGGAGAAATTGCGGGAAGAATTGATGATAGACGATCAATTGGGTTGGAAAGAGCAACAGAAGTTAAAGGATTTGTTGCGGCAGATGGAAAACACCCAGAAGGCCAAGAAGGAATTAAGAGCGCAGGTCGAAAAGGCCACCAAGAGGGAGAGCGACTCGGCCGACGCCTACGAAAAGCGCCTCCAGGAGCTTACCGAACAGGAGAAAAAGATGGAAGAGCTCAAAGAGGAAATAAAAAAGCTCTCGGAGCAACTAGATAAGGATAAGCTTGAAAAGAAATTGCAAGAGCTGCAAAAAGAAAATAAGCAAAGGCTGCGCCAAGAAGAACGTCTGGAAAAGGTAATGGAAGACCTTAAACGTCAAAGGGATATTTTGAAGACAGCACAGGAGCTGAAGAAACTGGGGGAAAAACAAGAAGCCCTGAGCAAAAAAAGTAGTGAGCAAGAGCGGCCATCGCAGCAGGAACAAATGGAGAAAGCCCGGAAGGCTTTGGAAAAGATGCAAGAGCTCCAAAAGAAAGAGGATTCATTTTCGCAAGCGATGGAGGAATCCGGCGCCAATGAGAAGAGCGAACAGGCAGAAGAGCAAATGAAGGAGGGCATGGAAAAGCTGCAAAAGGGAAAACCCCAAGAGGCCAATCCCGCGCAAGAAAAGGCGGGGGAAAACTTGCAAGAGCTAAGCGATGATATGCAAAGTGCCTTATCGAAAATGCAACAGAGTGGCCTGGAGACCAACATGAAAAGTTTACGGCGCATCTTGGCCAATTTAGAAGTTTATTCGGAGGGGGTAGAAGGCGCCGGCAAAGAGATAAGAAATTTGGAAAAGGGAGACCCCCGGTACCGGGCGCTTTTAAAAGAACAAGAACGGCTCGCACAGGGGGCGCGCGTGATAGAAGATAGCCTAACGATGCTGGCGGAACGAGCGCCGCAAGTTGAGGAAAAGGTATTTAAGGAATTGCAAAAAATGAAGGGCAATTTAAAAGAGGCCCAGGCGGCACTGCAAGAGACGCAGCGAAATAAAGCGGCCAATGAACACCGCTTTTCCATGATGGCGGCCAACGAGCTCGCTTTGCTTTTAGATGAAAGTATGCAGCAAATGATGAGCATGATGGCTATGCAGAAACCCGGAAAACAAAACTGCCAAAAATCAGGTGGTCAAAAGCCCAAGCCCGGGATGGGCCAGAAGCTCGATCAAATGGGTAAAAAGATTCAGCGGCTTCAGCAGGGGCAAAAGAAAGGCGGAAAAAAGGGAAAAAGCGGATTGGGCGGAAAAGAGTTGGTCAGGATTCTGAGTGAGCAAGAAAAACTGCGGAAGACCTTAAAGGAAATGGCAGAAAAGGCAAAAGGGAAGGGCCGGAAAGGGGATCTGCAAAAAGCGGCGGAGGAAATGGAAGAAGTGGAACAGGACTTAGCGCAAGGGCGAAAAAGCAATTATCGGGAACGCCTCCAAGAAATTAAGACGCGCCTATTGGAAAGTGAAAAGGCAGAGCTCAAACGTAAAAAGAAGGAACAAAGGGAAGCGGAAAAGGCGGAAGATATGGTTCAAGCAGATGCACCGGCGTGGTTCAAAGGGCTAAGAGAAGAAAAAGCGGGGGAGGAGCTTATAAGGAGCGTCCCGCTTGACCTATCCCGCTTTTATAAAGAGAGAATATATACGCCGTGATCGAATTCAGCCAAGTGCCCCGGAGCTGGGGCTTTTTTGACGTATCTCATAAAGAGTGGCTTCATGCTTGTGCATCAACTTGGGGCGGAAGGATAGCGCAGCTTCACTATCAATTCTTGACCAACCAGGAGATCGAGATAGCGAACAGCAAACACTTAGGGCATAACTACCCGACGGATGTGATCACCTTTCCATATGCCGAAGGCAAGCGGGTGGTGGCAGAATGTCTGATTGGTTATGAGCGTGTAGAAGAACAGGCCCGCGCTCGGGGGCTTCCTTTAGAGCAGGAAGCCGCGAGGGTAATGGCCCACGGCTTGCTCCATTGCCTAGGGTTCAACGATCAAACAGCGGCCCAAAAGCAGGAGATGCGAGCAGCTGAGGATTATTGCTTAGTTTTGCACGCCAAAAATTTGTAGACCAACACCTTAAGGATTGTTCCACGTGAAACCTTTTTTATGATTGATCAGAAGTATGACGTACTTGTGGTAGGGGGCGGCCACGCAGGAGCGGAAGCGGCGCACGCCGCGGCCAAGATGGGGGCCTCTACTCTGTTGGTGACCATGAACCTGCAAAACATTGCTCAAATGAGCTGTAATCCCGCCATGGGAGGAATTGCCAAAGGGCAGATTTTGAGAGAAATCGATGCATTGGGGGGGCTGTCTGCCGTTATTGCCGATAAAACCGCTATTCAGTTCCGAATGTTGAATCGCAGTAAAGGGCCCGCGATGTGGAGCCCGCGGGCTCAATCCGATCGCATGCGTTTTGCCGAGGAGTGGCGTTTGGCCCTCGAGCGTACCGAGGGGCTGGACTTTTTCCAGGATATGGTGGTAGACCTATTGGTGGAAAAAGGAAAGGTCACCGGGGTAGTGACCGGCATGGGCAACTATATCCATGCGCGCCGTGTGATCCTAACCAACGGGACCTTCCTTAACGGGCTGATACATATTGGCGAGAAAAACTTCGGTGGGGGCCGCTCCGGTGAGCGCGCCTCGATGGGAATTACGGAGCGCCTGGTAGAGTTAGGTTTTGAAGCGGGGCGGATGAAGACGGGTACTCCGCCACGGGTAGATGGTCGAAGCCTCAATTATGATCTTATGGAAGAACAGAAGGGGGACGAAGCACCCGGAACATTCTCCTTTCGACCCAGTACCAATCCGCTGACCACCCAGCGTAGTTGCTACCTAAGTGCCACCAATCCTTCGGTGCACGAGATTCTGAAAACGGGTTTTGACCGCAGTCCTATGTTCAACGGAGCAATTGAAAGCACGGGGCCCCGCTATTGTCCTAGTGTGGAAGATAAAATCTATCGATTTGCGGATAAAGATTCTCATCAAATTTTTGTGGAACCTGAGGGTTGGGACACGGTGGAGGTTTATGTAAATGGCTTTAGCACCAGTCTCCCTGCAGAAATTCAGGTAGAGGCCATTCGGAAGATCAGGGGCTTCGAAAGCGCCAAGCTTTTTCGGCCGGGCTATGCCATTGAGTACGATTATTTTCCGCCAACCCAAATAAAAGCCTCCCTGGAGACCAAATTATTGGAGGGCCTTTACTTGGCCGGCCAGATAAATGGCACTACGGGTTACGAAGAAGCTGCCTGCCAGGGTTTATTGGCTGGCATTAACGCCGTGCAAAGTATAAAGGGCGAAGCTCCGGTGGTGCTTAATCGGGACGAGGCGTATATTGGGGTGTTGATCAACGACTTAATTACCAAGGGTACGGAAGAGCCGTACCGTATGTTTACGTCCCGCGCAGAATATCGAATTCTACTGAGACAGGATAATGCGGACGAGCGCCTTACACCGATTGGCCATCAGCTGGGATTGGTAGAAAAAGAGCAGCTAGACCGTTGTCAAAGTAAGTACAAAAGGATTGCCGATCTGAACCAGGCTTTGCAGGATATTAAAGTGGCACCGGCCAGCATTAACGACCTACTTAAATCAAAAGGATCGAGTCCAATTAAGGAAAAACAAAGCCTGGGTAAGTTACTCGACCGTCCCCAGGTAAACCTGGACGATCTGAGGGAAGTAGCAGAGCTTAATGACTGGATGAGCGCGAATGGCCTAAGCCGCGAAGAGGGGGAGGCCGTGGAAATTCGCCGTAAATATGCGGGCTATGTAGAACGCGAGAAGGAAAATGCGGCTAAGCTAAACCGCCTGGAGGAGGTGAAGATCCCCAACGATATGGATTATTCCCGGCTGGCGAGTATGAGTTATGAGGCAAGAGAAAAGTTAGCGTCGGTCAAACCGGAAAATATAGCCCAGGCTAAGAAAGTCAGCGGGGTGAGCCCGGCCGATATTAGTGTACTTTTGGTTTACATGGGCCGTTAAAGTTTCACGTGAAACATGAATAAATTAGAAGCTTGCCCGCTATGCGGGCACAACCAATTCCGGCCTTTTCGA
>CAJXMS010000002.1 GCA_913056475.1 uncultured Bacteroidota bacterium | reverse complement strand
ATGGCGTAACCGCTGGTCTTCTGCCGGAGAGTGGCCGCGGGGGGCGGTGCCTTTGATGAACTGGGAAACGAGCCGGCGGCCTTGCTTTTGGAGGTAGCGTTCGGGTGAGAAGCAAAGCAGGTCCACTTCCTTCCAGCGGTACAGGGCGCTAAAGGGGGCAGCATGGCGTGGTCCGAGGTATCGGAATAGGGCGGGGGCTTCCAGGGGGCCTTTAGCGGTGGCTTCCTGGCAGTAGTTAACCTCATAAATACTGCCGTATTGCAGTTCTTGGCGCAGGGCTTCCACGGCTTGTTGGTACTCATTTGGCCCCTGGCCAAATGAAAATGCGGGCAAGCTGGAAGGGGCGCCTACAGGAGCGGCCTCGGGAAGTGCCTGGCGTAGCTGCTCCGCGCTGGCGTAGCGGTGGCTACCTACATACAGGTGGGCTCCTCTTCGAAAGAGAAGGGTTTCGGGTTCAAAGAAGCTAAGCTGAGGCAGGCCAAAGGTATGTGGGTGCCGTGCGGGGAGTTTTTCTACTTGGTGGCGCAGCTCATAACTGAGGTGGCCCAGCAGCCAGGAGGGTTTTTCTTGATGAAATTGGCGCAAGCGCGTAAAGGGCTTGTCTCCGGCATCGAGCTGGCGGTGGGCGCCCCAGCCGCAGAGCCAATCGAAACGGCTGTAAGGGCCCCGGTGCCCATAGGAATGCAGGAGGGCAAAGCGGGGCTCGGTGGCTTCAAGGGCTATAAGACGGGGCAGTAGGGCTGCCTCTGCGGAGGCGGGTAGCCGGAAGCGAAAGGGGTAACCGGCCAGTTGTGCGTAGATACGGCTCACGAGTGATATTCTTTGCGAAATACTTGGCGCAGTACCCGTTCGATCTCCTTGAGGTTGATGGGTTTGCTTACGTAATCATCCATACCTTTCTGGAGGAATTTTTCGCGGTCGCCTTCCATGGCATTGGCGGTCATGGCAATGATGATGGGCCGCTTTTCGCCTTGGGCTTCATGGATGCGGTGGGTGGCGCTTACGCCGTCCAGCTCGGGCATCTGAATATCCATGAATACCAGGTCATAATGCTGTCGTTCCACGGCTTCCAGAGCTTCGAGTCCATTAGCTACTACATCGGGTTCGTAGCCCATTTTTTGGAGGGTGAGGCGCCCCAGTTTTTGGTTTATGGCATTATCCTCGGCCAGGAGAAGGTTTAGGGGGAAATCTTCGGCTAGCTGGCGGGTTTTTTGCAGACTTTCTTCATCTGAAGTGTCTTGCAGGGCATTAAGGGCCTGGGCTATAGTGCGCAGCAGCATCCGGTGTCGTACCGGTTTCATCATGAACTGTTTCATCAGTTTTTCTCGCTGCTGGGCGGTTATCTCGGGTTCGCTAGAGCTTAGCAAAATGGCGGGAAGCTCTTCATTACTTCGATTTACGCGGATATGTTCGAGGGTGGTGAGGCCGTTTTGTCCAGGCATTTCGTAGTCTATGAGCAAGAGCTCGAAAGGTTCCTTGTTAAGTAGGTTTTCGGCTTCTCTCCCACTTTCGGAAGGGGTGGTTTCCAGGCCCCAGAGGTTGAGCTGGCGGCCCAGGACGTTGAGGTTGGTTTGGTTATCGTCAACCAGAAGTACTTTTTTACCGTGGAGCTTTTCGAGGTCAATTTCCTTCTGGCGGGCGGGCTCCCGGTCTAGGGCGGTGGCTGTAATGGTAAATTGGAAGGTGGAGCCTAGTCCTTCTTTACTTTCCACCCAAATTTTGCCCCCGAGGAGTTCTACTAGCTTTTTGGAAATGGCCAGGCCCAGCCCCGTGCCACCGTACTGCCGCGTAGTGGAGCTATCGGCCTGGCTAAAGGCCTGGAAGAGCTTTTTCTGTTTTTCCTCGGAGATGCCAATGCCGGTGTCGCGCACCGCAAAGTGGATTACAGCCTTGTTATCGTAGCGTTCCTTTAGAGATACGGAAACTTCAATTTCGCCTTGTCGGGTAAATTTTAGGGCGTTATTGAGCAAATTGATCAGTATTTGCCTCAGCCGGGTGATGTCACTCTTGACGTAGGCGGGAACTTGAGGATCTACGAAATAAGCCAGCTCCAGCCCCTTTTCGGAGACGCGACTCCCCAGCAGCTCTACGGCTTCCTCTATGCACTGTTTTATTTCGAAAGGGTATTCCTCTAGGGTCATATTGCCGGCTTCGATTTTGGAGAAATCGAGGATGTCGTTGATGACGGACAAGAGGGTATCGCCACTGAGTCGAATGGTATTGACGTAATCGATTTGATCCTCAGAAAGCTCGGTTTGCAGCAAGAGACTGGTCATGCCTATGACCCCATTCATCGGGGTACGAATTTCGTGACTCATGGTGGCCAGGAACTCACTTTTGCTGCGGGCGGCAGACTCGGCTTCGTCTTTGGCCTGGATAAGGTTTTCCCGCCATTGACGGGCCTCTATTTCGCTGCCAATCCAGCGGGCCATCAGTTTGAGTAGGTCTTTGTCGCTTTCATTGAAGGGGTAGCGGCCCGATTGGGCGCTGTTAAAGTTGAGGGTTCCGTAGAGTTCCCCGTTGGCGATCACGGGCGCCCCGATAAAAGAGCGGATGGTAAGGTCTTCTACCGCAAAGGTTTCTCCGGTAGGAGCATCTTCCGGGCGGTAGAAAGCCAGGGGTTCATTATTTTCTACAATGTACTTACTCATGGTGCCGTCCAGGGCGGTTTGATGGCCGGAGCGGATCTGTACTTGCGGGTTTTTCGTTTGGCAAAAGTCGATTTGGTAATGGTTTTCTGCGGGCTTAACCCAGGAGAGAATGCCAGTTTCCTGCTTAAAGCGTTCTAAGCCCATTTCCAGAACTTTCTCCACTTTTTGGGGGTAGGGAAGCTCCTGATTGGCAGAGATGAGGTAGAGTTCCCGGATCACCTTTTCATTTTTGACCAGTTGTCTTTCGGCACGGCGTTTTTCGGTAACATCATTAAGGGTCCAAATGACCCCTTCTCCGTAGTCGTAGCCGCCAAATTCGATGATTCGCCGCTCCCCTTCCTTGGTGTAAATCGGGAAGAGAAACTCTTCAATGTAACCTCCGGAGCTAAGCGTTTCGTAGTACTGCCGCTGGACTTGCTCCCATTCGCCGCGGTAAATTTTTTCAAAGAAGTCTCTACCGGTTTGAATTTCTTCTTTCTGAAAGCCGGTAATTTGAACCGTCTTTTTGTTTATTGAGAGTTGGTTTTCGTGCACCAGAACGGCTCCTACGGGGAGGTTTTCTACCACTTGCGCCAGGTGCTCGCGGCTCTGGCGGAGGCGGTTTTCCGTTTGCTGGAGCTCTTTCAGCTTACTTTTGAGTTCTTCCTGGCTGGCGGTAAGGGCTTCTTCGCGTTTGCTTAGCTCTTCGTTGAGCCTTTGTTCGCTTTGGAAAAGGTCTTTCAGTTTTTCTTCATCCTGCTTCCTTTCATGGATATCGGTAAGGGTGCCCACCATGCGGAGGGCCTCTCCCTGTTGCTCTTCCCGCATCACTTTACCGGCCAGTCGAAACCAACGCATGCTGCCATCCTGTAAGACGGCTTGATAGTCAAAGTGGGCCTCTGGGGTGGTTTCAGGGTTACGGGCATTGGCAATGTAGCGCAGGAAGATTTCTCGGTGTTCAGGATGAATGTATTGTTTCCAGAAATCCAGTGAATCGCCCAGTTCTGATGGTTCTATTCGGTGTAGCGAAGCAAAGTTTTCGTCAAAATAGATTTCATCGCCATCAAAGTTCCATTCCCACAGGCCCTGTCGGGAGTTTTGGAGGGCCTGATTGAGCCGGGTGCTCATTTGGTTGAGGTGATCACGAGCTTTGGCCGATTCGGTAATGTCTTGGGCTATACCCACGGCCCCCGTCACTTTTCCGTTTTGGTCAAAGATAGGATTGAGCGAAAGCTCAAATATGGTAGCTGCCAGCTGGAGGTTTTCTCGTACTTCTTTTCCCTCGAAGCATTGCCCATACAACGATGACCAGTTTATCTGGGGAAGTTTTTCCTTCAGGGTGCTGATCAGTTCGGACTTCCCTTCTACCGGGTAAAAGCCCACCCAGTACTGGAAGGCTTTTTTGAAAGGCGCATTTCCTTTTTGAAAGACGCCCTGCTTATCGACGGACCAAATTTCCAGCCCACTAAAGTTCATCAGGGAAAACAGCTCAGCCCGGGCTTCTTTTTCCTTTTGCCGGGAGGCTTCCAGGGCATCAATGGTATTTTGGAGTTTATGGCTACTGGCTTTGAGCTCTTCATTGGCTTTTTTACTGGCGGCCAGGAGTTTTTTATTTTGCTCATGTTCTGCCTGCCAGCGTTTAAATACCGGAAAGATTAGGACAATGGCTACCGTGATCAAAACGGCGCCTACTATTAAAAGGGCCCAGAGGTTTTTTTGGTACTCTTTTTCCTTGGATTGCACCACTGCCCGGGAGAAACTGAGCAACTGTTTGTAGAGCGGAGCGCGGAGTTCTCTTAAGCTTTTTACCATGCGCTCCTGAGCGGCACGTCCTTTACAACTCCGCGCTTCTTTGAGCACCTTCTCCCTAAGTTCTTGCAGTTTTTGGGGGGATATTACAATATTTTGATCAGCCGTATTTTGCAGCCATTGATCTTGATAGCGAAACAGCTCAAGGCTTCTGTTTTTCAAGGATTGGCATTCGGTGAGCGTAAAGGGCCGATCTTCTTCTAAATTAAGCCGAACCTCGTTGATAATGCCCCGCACGAGGTTTAGCTGACGGGTTATAAGCCGGCTCTGTTTTACGTTTTCCTGCTGACTGGTATGGTTGAACCGTAAGGAGAAGTAATAAACCCCCATTGCGCTTATCACGGTGAGGATAAGGACAACGAAGGTTTGCTTCAAAGAGAGGTTCCGTAAAGGCATCAGGTTTTTTTACACATGAATGGGGCGATTTTCGGTGGCTGCGAGAGCCGCTTCCTTTACGGCTTCGGCGTAAGTGGGATGGGCATGGCTCATCCGGGCTATGTCTTCCGCGGAAGCCCGGAATTCCATGGCGGTTACGGCCTCAGCGATGAGGTCGGCCACCCGGGGCCCGATCATGTGGACGCCCAGCACTTCGTCCGTTTCTTTATCCGAAATCACCTTGACCAGTCCTTCCATATCGCCACTGGCCCGGGAACGGCCCAGGGCGCGGAAGGGAAAGCTGCCGGTTTTGATGGCCCGCCCTTCCTCTTTGAGCGCTTCCTCGGTTTGGCCTACACTGGCTACTTCCGGCCAGGTATAAACCACACTGGGGATGAGGTTATAATCGATATGGGGCTTTTCGCCGGCGATGAGCTCGGCCACCAGGGTACCTTCTTCTTCTGCTTTGTGGGCCAGCATGGCTCCGTATACGACATCACCGATGGCGTAGATGTGGTCCTTCTCGGTTTGCATCTGCTGGTTTACCACGAGCTTACCCCTATCGTCGGTTTTGAGCCCCGCTTTGTCCAGCGCTAAGCCCTGCGTGTAGGCCGAACGGCCCACGGCTACCAGACAATAGTCTGCTTCCCAGCTTACTTCTTGCTCTTTCTTATCTTGTGCTTTGACGGTTACGCTGTCGCCTTTCCTACTTACCTCGGTCACCTGATGGCTGAAGTGGAATTTGATGCCAATTTTTTTCAGGCTTTTAACAATTTCCTTGCTCATGGCTTTGTCGTAGGTGGGAATGGCGCGGTCCATGTATTCAATAACCTGTACCTCGGCGCCCAGGCGGGCATAAACACTGCTGAGCTCTAGCCCGATAATGCCGGCGCCTATCACTACCATTTTTTGGGGTACTTCCTGGAGATTAAGGGCCTCGGTGCTGGAGATAATTCGCTCTTTATCAAACTTGGCAAAGGGAAGCTCGGTGGGTTTACTACCGGTTGCGATTACGATCTTATCGGCCTGAATTTTATCTTCTTTTTCGCCCGATATTTTGAGGGTGTGTTCGTCCTCGAAGGAGCCTAAGCCCTGATATACGCTTACTTTATTTTTGTCCATTAAGAATTTCACGCCGTCACAGGTTTGATCGACCACCTTCTTTTTGCGGTTGATCATCTGTTTCATGTCCACCTTGGGCGTGTTAATCTTAATGCCGTGCTCTTTAAATTCTTTTTGGGCTTTGATAAAGTGCTCCGAAGAGTCAAGCAGGGCTTTGGAGGGGATACAACCCACATTGAGACAGGTACCGCCCAGGGTGGGGTACTTTTCGATTAGGGCTGTTTTAAGGCCTAATTGAGCACAGCGGATGGCGCCTACGTATCCACCGGGTCCTGAACCAATGATGGCAACGTCAAATTTTTCCATGTATTCTAATTTTCGAGGGAGGGATAGCTTTAAAAGGCAAAATTAGCGAAACAAAACGGGGCAAGGGCTTCCCCGCTGCCAAGGAACCTCGACTAGGCGCCCAGCGCTTTACGATCCTACTTTCGACTTCCGATTAAGGAAAAAATGGCTGAAATGTTTAGGGATCAAGCAGTTCATCCAGCGTTTCCCGACTTACGGCATGGTAGCCGGGGCGAGCCTTTTGGTAAATGGCCTGGGCGAGGTCTGCCCGGCCACTTTCCTGCAAGGCGGCATAGGTAGGCGTGAGGAATTTGCGGCGGCCTACCTGGACGAGAAAGGAGTCTACCCGGCTGTAGATGGGTTCATAACCGGCCCGGATAGTGGGCTGGAACCAGGCAGCCAGGATTTCGCTGTTTCCGCTTTGACTAAAATGGTAGGCTTCATCGAGGCGTTGAAGCTCATTGACCGTTACGCTATCCGGGAGCTTATGAAGGAAGTGTAGCCATTCATGGGTGGTCCAGGCGGCGGTCTGCTTTTGGGCCGGCAGCGTACCTGCCTTCATAAATTCTTCCAGGGCCTGCGCTACCTTGGCAAAGCGCTGGGAAGGCACTTTAGGTAAATTTTCGGGGAGGCCTTTTTTGTAAATCCAAGTGTCTATTTGCAAACGTTCATACTGCTCGGCCGAGAGGAGGTTTTCCTGGAGGTAGCTTAGAAAGGCTTCGGTGGTCATTACTTCAAATTGGTGTTTATCAAAGTAATTCCGCAGGAAAGTATCAAAGCGGCTGCGGCCTACTTCTTCTTCGATGAGCCGCAGGAAAAAGTAACCTTTATTGTAAGGAATACTGGTCACTCCTTCATCGGGATTGCGCCCTGCCAGGTCCAGTTTGAGCTTGGTATCTTCCGGACGTTCTTCAAGCATGGCGGCCGCATCTTCTTTGAGTTCGCTGCGCGTAAGGCTGGCTAGCATTTCACTGTAATCACGGCCGTACACCTCTTCCATAATGCGGTGTTCGAAGTAAACGGTAAAGCCCTCATTGAGCCAGAAATCATTCCAGGTGGCATTGGTTACCAGGTTGCCACTCCAGCTGTGGGCCAGCTCGTGCGCCACCAGGCTTACCAGGCTGCGATCGCCGGCCAGGATGGTAGGGGTGGCAAAGGTGAGCCGGGGGTTTTCCATTCCGCCAAAGGGAAAGGAAGGCGGCAGGACGATAATATCATAACGCCCCCAGGCGTAAGGCCCGTAGAGTTCTTCAGCTGCTTGCACCATCTTCTCTAAGTCGGCAAACTCATAAGCTGCTTTATCCAGTAAGGGCTGCTCGGCATACACGCCGGTTCTTTCGCTGATGGCCTTAAAGCGGATATCTCCTACCGCCAGGGCCATTAAGTAGGAGGGGATGGGTTGGGGCATTTCAAAGTGGTACTGGCCCGTCTCGTTTTTTTCTTGCGGATTTTGGGCACTCATAAGCGCCAGCATTCCTTCCGGAACCTGGACGTCTGCTTCGTAAGTAAAGCGGATGCCGGGACTGTCTTGGCAGGGCACCCAGGAGCGGGCTAAAATAGCCTGGCTCTGGGTGAACAGGAAGCGAGCGCTGCCCGAGGCGGTTTGTTCGGGGGAAAGCCACTGCAGGGCACGGGCGCTGTCGCCGGTCCGATAATCGATCCTTACCTTTTGAGCATTAGCCGGCAGGCTTACGGTAAGGGGGCGTCCCTGGTCTTCCTGAAAAGCCCCTAGGGTGAAATCCGCTCTCTGGCCATCCACCTTTACTTCCTGGATACTAAGGTCGTAGGTGTCAAAAACGATTTGGTCGGTCTTTTCGGGTGCTTTGATATCCCAGGTGGCGGTAGCTACGATGGTGGCACTATCAAAAAGTACCCGGGCGTCCCAATTCAGATGGCTTACCACCGCTTTTTCGGGTTGGGCGTAGGAGTGGGGGTCATTTACCATGGCAGTTGTATCCTTAGGCCCTGATTTTTCGGGGCTTTTATTTGAAGATTGCTTGCCGTTCTGGCAGCTGGTCAGAAGCCCGATGATTAGAGGCAGGGCAAGTAAATATGTTTTTTTCATTGCGTACTTTCGTTTTCAAATTAGCGATAAGCTGGAGCGCCATTTTCTTAAGGTAAGCTTAATTTTAACGCTTAAAACTCGCACGCAAGATAGAAATGAAAAACCTGCTGATAAAATTGATGGTGAACGCCCTGGCGGTGTTTATTACGGGCTGGATACTAGGAGATGCCGTTCAAATAAATGGTATTTTGGGGGCTCTGGCCGTAGCGGTGGTATTGGCCTTACTCAACCTAACGGTAAAGCCGGTGCTGGTGATTTTAACCATTCCGGCCACGGTAGTTACTTTAGGGCTGTTTCTCTTGGTGGTCAATGCACTGGTGGTACTCACGGCTGATTATCTACTGGCTTCTTTCCAAATTGCTAATTTTTGGTGGGCCCTACTTTTCAGCTTGCTCTTGAGCTTTATCAACTCCCTTTTGCTACGCCTGGGCGAAAAGCCGGCGGCTTAGCGAGTGTCCTTCAATACTGTCCGATCGCGGCTTTAGGCGGCGCAAGCCCTGCTATCGAACAGGCTGGCCTAGCTACTTGACTCCTGGGACAGGCATTAACTAAGGTCTGAGCTGGCGTTCCGGGGCTCGAGACGGGTAATGCCACCTGACATGGCATATTTCATTACATCGCCACTGGAGAAAGGTACCTTTTCCACGTAGCTACTGGGTACTAGGTAGAGGTTGCCCGAAATATTGTAGCTATGGGGGCAGTAAACCGCGATCAAGTCTTGGTGAGCGGATAGTCTTAATTCTTCATCGGTAATAAAGCCCAGGCGCCGGATTTCGGAGTGTTCGTAAAGCTTTACGAGAACCGGGTTTTTAAAGTTCTTTTTAGGACCTACGAAGGCCCCCATAAGGTCTTTTACAGCGGTGTACACCATTCCGAGCAGCGGCATGCGCTGCAGGATTCGGTCGCCCCAGGCCTTCATCCTTTCGGAAACGAAGTGATTAACTACATACCCGGAGGCAGTAACCACTACCGCGGTGAGGATAATACCCAGGCCGGGCACATTAAGGGGGTTAAATGAATCCAGCAACAAAAAGAGCTGCACGAGCAGGTAAATAGTGACGGCGATGGGGACCAGCACCAGTAGTCCCTGGATAAAGTATTTGAAGAGGTTTTTCATGAGAGGGCTTCCTTAGCGATTTCTTTTTGCAAATATCTGGGCAGCTTCGCTACCACCAGCCCGTAAGATTCTTCTAGCCATTGCCACACTTCGGGCCCCGGGACGCTGCCGTCCAGGCTCAAGGAGTTCCAGTGTTTTTTATTGCTGTGATAGCCCGGGCGCAAGGAAGGGTGTTGGCCCCGCATTAATTCATTCTGCGCTGGCGGGCCTTTAAAGGTGAGGTGCAGGGGCTGGGAGTCTAAATTAATGAGCAGGAAAACTTTTTGGGCCACCTTAAATACCAGGGTGTCCGGGCCAAAGGGCATTTCCTCGCTTACCCGCGGCTTGGATAAGGCCCAGGAACGGATGCCTTCTAGATCAAGTGAATAGCGCATGGAGGTGGAATGATGAGACGAAAGTACCGAAATTTGACCGGCCTATGAACTAGCTTGCCGTGGCCCGGTTTTAGGCTAATAAGATGTTAATTTTTATCTTCGCCCTGCTCGGAGATAATGTAGAATTAAAGCTGAAGGAGTAATGACTGGAGTAGATTTAGAGAAGGCCCTCGACCGCCTAAAAGCCCGGGAAGAGCGCAAAAATCCCGATGAGGTTTTAGCCGCTTTCAAACAAATCCTGGCCGAAGACGATCAGCAAGAAGAAGATATACTGAGGCGCATTTTTAGCCACGGAGGCTTAAGCGCGCAACTGGACCTTCGCAAGCTTGATCCCCAAAAAATCTACACCCTGGATCAAGTAAAAGAGCTCTGTACCCAATATCGCCTGCGCTTCTTGGACTCGGCCTATTTTAAAGGCGAGATTCCTTATGAGGCCACGCGAAAAGTGAAAGCGCTCCAAAAAGACCAAAATCAAACCCTCTCCGCCTTCAAAATAATGGCGCCGGCCCCGATGTTCCACCTGGAATATAAGGACAAAGACCCCCTGCTTTTTGTGCCCCTGGGGAAAGATAGGTTCTACCTCATTCATAAGTGGGGCAAGGATTTACATCCCTTGCGTAAGCTCCTGGTCTTCCCTTTCCGTCATTTTAAGGCTTTGATGGGCTCGCTGGCCGGGCTCTGTGCTTTCATAGTATCGGTAATACCAAGCTCTTTACTTATAGGGCCTTACGATAATCACTCCCTGAGCATAAGGGTGATTTTCTTCTTTTACCTGTTCATAGCACTAGGTGGGATGACCCTGCTGTACGGTTTTAGCCGGGTGAAAAATTTCAATTCGGTGCTCTGGAACAGCCGTTACGACGACTGAGGTAGCTGGAACTGACCTTTCTCAATAGCGGCTACCAGCTCTTTAAGCGCCCAGGCATCACGCAGGTGATAGTTCCCGATGGCGGTCCTTTCTAAGCGAGTTAAGTAGGCCCCGCAGCCCAATTTAGCGCCCAGGTCGTGGGCCAGGCTCCGCACATAGGTACCTTTACTACATTCTACGACCAGTTCTACGTGGCCAGTGTCGGTGAGGTCTATCAGCTGAAGTTGGTGGATGTGAACCGGACGGGGTGGTAATGGCTGCTCAGTTCCTTTGCGGGCCAGTTCATAAGCTTTTTGGCCTTTCACTTTGAGCGCCGAAAATAAGGGGGGTCTTTGCCATATTTCCCCCTGAAATTGTCCCAGGACCTCTTCGATCTGTGCTGTGTTTAAGTGGTCAAAGGATCCTTGGGCCCGCGGGGGGGTCTCGGCGTCGTAACTATCGGTAACGTAGCCCAATTGTAATGTGGCGCGGTAGGTTTTGGGCAGCCCCATGTACTGTTCTATAAGCTTGGTATGCCGGCCCACGCCCAGAATGAGTAGGCCGGTGGCCAAAGGGTCTAGGGTTCCGGCGTGGCCCAGCTTGAGCTTACGCAAGCCGCCAGCATGACGTAAGGTGTAGCGGAGCTTGTTTACCACGTCAAAGGAGGTCCAGTGCAGGGGCTTGTTGACCAGAAGGGGGAAGCCAGCCTGGAGTTTTTCGGGATCCAGAGTCAAAGGTTGAAAATTTAAAGGCACGGGGTGAAAACCACCTTCCCGCTTAAGATACCGGGGAAGGGGGCAGGTGGAATGGGATAAGCTTTCCTTAGAAAGCAAAGCCGCGCTTGCTGGGTAGGGCACATTTGGCCGAGAGGCCTAAAAATGCCGGAGAAGGGCGCTAGTCTTGCTTGGGGCTGGATTGATCCTCCCGGGGGCGGTACATGATGGCAAAGATTTCCGTAAGAATGCCTAAAATAATAAGCATGGGCGCCCAAACGATGCGCCGGGGGGAGAAAATTTCGGGGTTAAATACGGCGGGATCGTCGCTGCCGCCACCGGCCATAAGCAGGTAACCGATAATCATGAATACCAGGCCTAATCCGGCGATGAGATATTGACGGCGGGTGAATACAAAATCTTGCTTTTTCATGAGGTCAAAAATAAAGTTGATCAGTGGTAAGACGCAAATACCGGCGAATGGCAAAGTAGGTACAACCTACGGAAATGAGGATACCTCCCAGGATGAGCCCAAGGCCAATGATTATCATTTGGTACCCGTGCAGGAGGGCTACGTAGCCCGGGAGTTGCTGGCTTAAAAGGTAGAGCAGCCCGCTCAAAAGCAGCATGGCTACCAGGGCCCCTAAGAGACCGTGCCAAAAGCTGCGCTGCAAAAAGGGGCGCCGGATAAATCCCCGGGTGGCACCTACCAATTGCATGGTTTTGATAAGAAAACGACGCGAGTAAATGGCCAGCCGGATGGAGCTATTGATCAGGGTGATAGCAATGAGCGCCAGGAGCACAGCGCCGCCTATGAGCAGATAACTGATGCGGCGGATGTTTTGGTTGAGCTCTTCCAGCAGGGGCTGGTCGTAAATGACTTCTTGCACTACGGATTTGCCGGCAAAATCCTCTTTCAGCGCCTGCAGGCGGTCCCGGTTTACGTAAGGGGCCTTGAGGTGCAGCTCCAGGGCATCACTAAGCGGATTGTATCCTAAAAATTGGACAAAATCTTCGTCCAGGCTTTGGCGGAGCTCTTGGGCCGCCTCTTCTTTACTAATAAAGTGGAGGTCTTTCAGGTAAGGCGCCATGGAAAGGCTCTTTTGGAACTGGCTCACCGCTACAGGGGAGACTTCCTCCTCCAACAGCAAGGTGAGGGTGAAATTCTCTTTTACCTCGCGGGCTATGCTGCGGGCATTGAGCACCAGCAAGCCAAACACGCCCAGGACAAAAAGCACCAGGGCAATGCTTACAATTACCGAAATGTAGGAAGAGCGCAAGCGCCGCCGCGTAAATCGTACTTCTGAATTAGCCTTGTCCATATGAATCGGGGCGAAGTTAGCAAAAGGTTTTGGCCTGTCGGGGTAGGGTCATTCCCCGTTTGTCGAAAAAATCAGACCTCCTGTCTACAAATAGTTGTTGGAAGCGCGGGGCGCTTCTACATTTGAAACCAATAGGAATGTTCTATATTCGCTGCCAGGATAGGGGACGGGCTCTTGTCGTGCCCTTTGGCCTGCACCAGAAAAACCAATCAAATTGTGAAATACCTCGGAAGAAAGCTTATTTTCTTTTTCATTATCCTGATACCTTTCTGGAGCTTCCTGGTTTGGTTTTTCTGGCCCAAAACAGTTTTCCCGGGATTGATCGTTGATAAAACGGTTTTTGATCGCTCTGGGCAGGAGCATCGCAGCATCAACTGGATACTTACCCACGAAAAGCTCGTAGAACCGGACGGTTCCCAGTACGATCTGAAAGAAGACTATTACGGCTTTTTTCCGATCAACCGGCCGGAATACGTGGTTCGAGACCTTACCATTTATAATTATCGCGAACTCGATAGCCTTTCCCAAGCCCTGGACTGGCTCTATTACAGTGATACTTATGGCATTTACCGCAACGAGTGGGTTTATGGCCGCGAAATAAACGAGCGTTCCCCTCTTGTATACGGCGGTCTTACCGATGAGTCTTACCAGCTCTTTCGCCAGATGTACAAGAACCGCAAGCTTACCATTACCGAATTTAATACCCTGGCCTCGCCTACCCCACTGGAGCTGCGCTTCAAAATGGAGCGCCTACTGGAACTGGATGTAACCGGCTGGACCGGGCGGTACTACCATTCGCTCGATACGGTGGTCAATACCGATATTCCGCGCTGGATGCGGCGCCTCCACAAAAGGAGTTACGGGCGTCCATTTGCCTATCCGGATGTGCCCGGAATAGTGCTGATCCATGAAACCAATGTGATCCGCGTGCTTCGGGGCGATCGTCACCTCGCCCACCCGGTGCCTATTCTCAATGCTCCGGAGGCTACCCAAAAGCGTTATGGGGTACCCCAGTACATTCGCTTTCCCTACTGGTTTGATATCACCTTTGCCAAGGATAGCGCCGACATCGAAGCTACCTACAAAATCCACGTTACCAGCCGCGGTGATTCCCTCCTAGATTCCCTCCACCTTCCTAATGAGTTTCCGGCCATGATAAGCGATGCACAGGAAGGTCTGCGCTACTATTTCTGTGGCGACTGGGCCGATAATCCCGTACCCTTCGGCTTGTCTTATTTTGCCGGTTCCCAGTACTTGCGCAAGTTTTTCTACAACAATCGCAGTCGCCTAGACCGCAACAAATTCTTTTGGGAATATTATTTACCCACCATTACCACCATATTTGAGGAATACCGAGAGCGCAAAGACACGCTCGAGCCCACGCGTGCCTTGCCACCTGTTCACCGCCGCTATGAGGGATATTATCAGCGCTACGGCATTCCCTATCCCAATGTAGGCGTGGGCACTAGTTACCGCGATTATGACCCCAATATCATTCTGGGAACGGAGTATCTGGAAGAAGCCTACCGAGACTCCGTCTTGCAAATTCAGCTTCGAAACGCCCAAAAAAGTGGTTATTACGTGGGAGAATTGGGTGATACCGTGTTCCTTGACCAGCAAGCCCCGTATGATACCCTCGAGCGCATACTCCGCCGCAATAACCGATTAAACGCCGATAGCAACCTCGTAACCGATAGCGCCCGGGATTTTCAAATTAATGCCCGCCTCGAAGATTACCTAAAAGATGGCCCCAATGAAGCGGTAAAACCGGCCGTAAAAACGCCCTCCCCGGATAAAGACCGGACAGCTCAAAAGCGAGCGGAAAAAAATAGCCCGGAAAATATACAAAACCCTATTTCCACCCGCTTTTTTCAGCGAGGTGCGCGTTTTGGGCCTGCCGGCCAAAGGAGCCCTGCCCCGGCTGCAAAACCGGTTTCCTCAAGCGATGATCAAGCATCGCCGGAAAGTGCCTCACGGCCAGCAAAGGAAAAGAGCGCCACGCTTCAGAAATCACCGGAGCCGGTAGAAGAGAAAGAAGCGCCCCCAAAAGAGGAAAACACCCCTAAGGCGCCCTCAAAAGAGGCCCGCCCGGAACCAGACCCTGTGCCTCAAAGCACTAAAGTAGCCACGGAGCGGGCGCAGAAGAGTGAACCTGCTCCTTCTTCAGCCAGCCCTCGAGCTTCTCGCGAGGCCATGGAGGCTCGCTTCCGAGTGGGAGCGCGGGTGGCCGATGGCCCTGAGCAAGAGAGGCCCGGCACCCCAGCAAAGGATTCCCGGAAAGCAGCGGCATCGCAAAAAGCGGAAACATCTTCCTCCAAAAGTACCGGAGCCGACCTGAGCAGCTCCCTGGATGATGCAGCGCAAGCGGGAGATTACCCAACCAACCTGGAGCTGGAAGACCGTTACCGAATTATTTTGGGCAGTTTTGCCAGGCCCAGCGATGCCGATCAGTTGCTTAACAAGATTGATAGTCCTGATGGCATGGTCGTTTATATCCCGAAGTACGATACCTATCGAGTGGTGTATGCTTCCTATGATGATATGCGCGCGGCAGATACTTCCTTCTCTGCTATTCTGAAAAGCTACCCGCGGGCCTGGTTGGTTAAATTTTAAACGGGCGGGCCGTAGCCCAAACCCTCAAGACCCTTCCATACGAGCTGGGGCTCAGCTAAATACCGCAGCCCGCCAGCGTCTATACCGCCGGGAGCGGACTTGCTGCTGGTCCTGTAACTGGATGATCAATAGGGCTTTCAGTCATCTTTGCCGGGGCCAGACAAGGCTTACGGGAAAAAGCCAAGCGAGGGGGCAATGGTCCTTAGGTTTTTGGATCAGGAGTTTTAATACCCTTTTCTGGCAGCGAGTTTGTTCCGTGGGGAGCGAGAGGCAGTTTGCTTACTGAGCTCGGGCAAATGAAAGGCCAGCGAGGAAAGTGCTCCGAATTTCCATGGAGCAATCGGTAGGTGATGCGTTCGCTCTCCGTGAAAGGAGGAGATCATTAGCCCAGGGAGTAGCGGGGAAAGTTTAGGTGCTTCGCAATTTCCGTTGCCTTTGGATGGGCTGGGCAGGCGCCTCACGGGTTATTTTTCTTCCCCCTCCTTTGGGTTTGGAAAAACCTTCTCGCTTCATTTGGCCCCAGTTGGATTTACCTTCAAAAAAGTAATCCCAGTTTCCGGTGACGGCGGAAAAAACCATGAAAGGGTGATAAATGATGGGTTCCAGTAAGCCTGCCAGCAAGAGCTTTAGCAGTTGCCGCCGTTTTTTATACTGGAAATAGGTGATTTCTTCAATGTAGAGGGTAGCTATGGTAAAGGCCACCGTAAAGCCATAGATTAAGAAGAGCATTAGGTAGAAAAAGCTCACGTTGACCACACCCAGGAGAGAAAAGATGATTAAGAGGGCAATGCCGATAAATTCTATCAAGGGCGCCAGCCACTCAAAAAGCAGCCAGTAGGGGTAGCTGATCAGGCCAATTTTCCCGTAAAAGGGATTGAAAAAAAGTCTTTTATGAGAGAGCAGGGTTTCGATAGAGCCTCTTGCCCAGCGATTCCGCTGCCGCCTAAGCACACTCCAGGACTCGGGTACCTCGGTCCAGCAGAGCGGATCGGGAACAAAGCCGATGGTATAGTCGATGTTTTTTTCACGCGCGTAGCGGCGCATGCGCACGGTAAGCTCCATGTCTTCCCCTATGGTATCCCGGTCGTATCCCCCACAGGCGATCACAATTTCCTTTTGGAATACCCCGATAGCGCCGCTAATAAGGAGCAAACCATCCAAATTACCCCAGGCTACACGAGCGAGCAGGAAAGAACGGAGGTACTCCAGGGTTTGAAACTGGCTTATGAGCTTATTGGGAACATTGACCTCTGTAACCCGGCCTTTTTCTACTTTACAGTTATTGGCAATCCGCACCACCCCGCCAGAGGCGATCATTTGCTGATCTGTTTCCTCCAGGAAGGGTTTCATCAATTTGAGTAGAATATCTTCTTCCAGGACACAGTCCACGTCTATATTTAGGGTGTAGTCATTACTGGACACGTTGAGGGCGGCGTTCAGGGCATCGGACTTACCTCCGTTTTCTTTATCCACTACCACCAGGTTGCTGTGGGAATCGTTGCGGGACTTATAAACCGCTTTTATTTTGCTGGTTTTGAGGTTATAGTTGATGGAATAGTCTACCGCCTCGAGCTCGTATTCCTCAATCAGTTTTACCAGGGTTCGGTCTTTACTGCCATCATTTACCACCACCACCTCGTAGTTGGGATAATGAATATTGAGAAGGGAGCGAACGTTGTCTATTATCGTATTCTCCTCATTGAAAGCGGGGGCCAGAATAGAAAGGGTAGGCGCTTCGGGACTTTGGAGAATATTGAGATAGTCCGTGTAGGTGTTTCGTTTAAGGTACTTTCTGGCCTGAATGGTGCTTATGATACCCAGCACCAGGTAGGAGGTCATCACAAAAATGGTATAGCCGTAAACGATGAAATAGAAGATGTAGACCAGAATGTCTACCAGGGAATAAGTAGCATCAAATTCGTTCATCCAGTATGTGCTTTACTATCCCCTGATTTTGGGGGGTAAGATTTCCATTGGTAGCCTGGAGCATATCTTGCCGTCCCATTCTTTTGAGGGAGCGGGCTGCTTCAAAGCTTATGTCGTAGTGCTTTTCGGTGATGATAACCTCTCGTAGGAAACCAGCTTCTTTGGGACCCCCTAGCTCCCCGAGCGCTCGGAGAATTTGGGTTTTGAGTTTCACGTTTTTAGTTAGCTCAAAAATTTCGTGCAGGTTTTCCAGACTTTTGGTAGCGGATAGTTCCTCACAAGTTTTTACCGCCTGAATCTGTACGCCAATGCTTTTGTGGTAAAGGAGTTTAATGATTTGATCTATTTCCTGATACTGATTCAAGTTGCGAACCAAGCGCAAGGCAAATTTCACCACAGATTCATTCTCGCTTTTGAGCCAGGTGTCCACTTCTTCTATAAGTTGGTAATCTTGCCGCAAGCTTTGATCCAGCAGCCTGATTTGTTGCCAGTCGCTGAGCGGACTCTTTAGCTCGTCCAGGAAGTTTAGGGCTTTTTTACCGCCCAGTTTAACGGCCGCATACTGGGCTTCATTCCGGACGTTGAGGTTGTCATCATCGGTGTAGGCGAGTATTTCGTAGAGGGTTTCGGCCATGCGCATATTGCTCAGGTCTGATATGGCCTTGGCTTTGAAGTGCCAGTCTCCGTTTTTAAGGTGGTCCAGTTGGGTTCGTTTGAGCCCTGTTTGCCGATAAAGCTCCTGAAGGCGTTTGGCTGCCTCTCCCCCAAGGTTGCGGTGATAATAAAGGATGAGTTCGTTGAGGATATTTTTATTGGACTGGCGGTGGTAGCGGGATTGAATCAGTTTATTAATCCGCTGGGCTGCATCTTTAAATTCTTCCGATTCCTGTTCGCTGAAGGCTACTTCCTGGAGGATGGGCTCCACCCTGCGGCGAATGTTTTGCTCGCGCTCTTCTCGCCGGTTTTTACGGGTTCGCTCTCGCAATACGATCAGCGCCAGGACCCCGGCCAACACGAGCATGATCAGCACCAGCACAATAGCTACCTGAAACCTTGTTTCTTGGGCCAGGAAGAAGTAATATATTTCGGAGAGGAGCGACATCACTTACTTTTTGCTTTTCAAAAGCTTTTTAATCCGCACGGATAGTTCATTGGGGCTGAAAGGTTTGGTCATAAAGTCATCGGCCCCCAGGTCAAAAGCTTTTAGCACCGCAGTTTCAGAGTTAAGAGAGGTGAGCATCAGTACCGGCGCATCCGTGCCGCGTTCCTTCAGGATTTTAACCAGCTCAAAACCGCTTATGAAGGGCATCATAATGTCGGAGATGATGATAGCATACTCTTGTGCTTCTATCTTTTGGATGGCCTTTTCGCCGTCTTCTGCGGTTTCTACTTCGTAGCCATCCTTGGTTAATTTAAAGGCCAGCGCATCGCGGATGAGTGGCTCATCGTCTACAATTAGTATTTTTGTTTTATCGCTCATCGGACGGGGTGGATTTGTTTAATCCTTCAAAAGTACAGCCAAATCTACGTTGCGGGGCGGCGGCCCGGCGCAAAATTTTAGACGAACGGTTGATATGCGCAGATTTTTGGTAATGTGCCCCCTCATGCCTTTGTTGAAGGCCACGCCCGCAGGGCAGCAGGTGGAGCCTGCGCCCTTTGGCAGGTTCTTCGCCATTGCCCAATCTAGCTGATGGCACAAGGGGTGAGCGCTTCGCTGGTGACAAAAAAGGTACTAGGGAGGGATACGAACGACCGTAATGGAATAAAGAAGAGCCACAAACAGGATTATGACAAGCGAAGCTTTACCCACGCCCCCTAAGCTGAAAAAAACCGACCGTTTGGTGGTTTTTACCGGCTCTGGTATCAGCACCGAAAGTGGGATTAGTACTTTTCGGGATAAGGGCGGTTTATGGGAGCAATATTCAATCGAGGAAGTAGCCACCCCCGAGGCTTGGCAACGCGCCCCCCGGAAAGTGCTTGGTTTTTACAACGAGCGTATCCGGCAAATGAAAAGCTGCCGGCCAAATGAAGCACATTTGGCCCTGGCCAAACTTGCGGCCTACTGCGAGGTAAAGGTGATAACTCAGAACGTCGACGACCTGCACGAAAGGGCGGGGAGCGAACGGGTCTTGCATCTGCATGGGCAGCTTAATAAAGCTTGCAGCAGCGTAAATCCCGCCCTGGAGTATGAGCTAACGGGTGAGATACCCTGGGGCGCTACCTGTGCCCATGGCAAGCAGTTGCGGCCCAAAGTGGTCTGGTTTGGCGAAGCTGTACCCGCCATGGAAGAGGCGGAAAGGCTGGTTAATGAGGCGGATTATCTCTTGGTAATAGGCACCAGCCTGCAAGTGTATCCCGCCGCTGGACTGGTAAGCTGGGCGCCGGAGGCCCTCCCTAAATTGATTATAGACCCTTCCGCGGAACTGGGGCAAATGGACATTCCCAATGGCCTCCATTGGCCGGTAGGAGCCAGCGATGGTATGCGTCATTTTATGGCCCAGGTGGAAGCAGCGCCTTGAGCCTCGTCAGCGTAAGAACATTTCATATATTTGCACCCTCATTGGAGGGGACTTATTGTCCCCTCTTTTATTAGCTTACATCCATGGATGCGCGCCTGATTGAGTCTAAAATTAAGGAACTGCTGGAGCAAAAAGAGGCTTTCCTAGTGGAGTGCTCGGTGACGGATGATGCCCGCATTCACGTGGAGGCGGATACGCCGGCTGGGATAACGCTGGGGGAATTGAGTGAGCTGAGCCGGGCCCTGGAAGATAGGCTCAATCGCGATGAAGAAGACTTTGAGCTTACGCTCACCTCCCCCGGGGTAGGTAAACCGCTGAGAGTGCCCCAGCAGTATGCGCAAAATGTAGGAAGAAAAGTGAAGTTGCTCGGGATCAACGGTGAAAAGAAAGAAGCTCGCTTGACTCACTTTGAAGATGAAGTCCTTACTTTAGAATGGAAGCAAAGAGAACCCAAACCGGTGGGCAAAGGCAAACGCACCGTGACCAAGCAAGAACAATGGCCTCTAAAGGAGGTCAAAGAGCTAACCGTAGAAATAGAATTTTAGTCTCACCTGCTAGCAACTATGGAAAATAAAGCAATCATTGAAAGTTTCGCGGACTTTAAGGACGAGAAAAACATCGACCGCGTTACTTTGATGGCCATTATAGAAGAAGCATTGCGCGCCCA
The DNA here is from genome assembly GCA_913056475.1 of uncultured Bacteroidota bacterium. Taxonomy (GTDB): domain Bacteria; phylum Bacteroidota; class Bacteroidia; order Flavobacteriales; family Schleiferiaceae; genus CAJXMS01. The sequence continues at coordinate 8,710 of CAJXMS010000002.1, read as the reverse complement.
GATAACTAAACGCTACGGGGATGATGCCAACTTTGACATAATCGTAAATCCCGATAAGGGCGACCTGGAAATCTGGCGAAATCGTATCATCGTGGCCGATGGGGAGGTGGAAGACGACAATACCGAAATAGCCCTCTCAGAAGCGCTAAAAATTGAACCCGACTTCGAAGAGGGAGAAGAGGTGTCTGAGGAGCTGAAATTGATCGACCAGGGAAGGCGTTTTGTGCTGGCGTTTAAACAGAATCTGGTCCAAAAAATTCAAGAGCATGACAATAGCGTCCTCTTCAAAAAATACCAGGACCTGGAAGGCGAAATTCTGACCGGGGAGGTGCATCACATCCGGCCGCGCGCCGTCATTATTTATGACGATGAAAGCAATGAACTTATTTTGCCTAAAGACCAGCAAATCCCCCGGGACTTTTTTCACAAAGGCGATACAGTCCGGGCAGTGGTAAAAAGCGTAGATATGAAGGGTAGCAAACCCATCATTACCCTCTCCAGAACCAGCCCTGCCTTCCTCGAAAAACTTTTTGAACAGGAAATCCCAGAAGTGTTCGATGGCCTTATCACTGTAAAAAAAGCGGTGAGGGAGCCCGGCGAAAAGGCCAAAGTGGCGGTCGAATCTTATGATGACCGGATAGATCCCGTAGGCGCCTGCGTGGGGATGAAGGGAAGCCGCATCCACAGTATTGTGCGGGAGCTGGGCAATGAAAACATCGATGTCATAAATTATACGACCAACGAAAAGCTCTTTATTCAGCGGGCGCTTAGCCCGGCCAAGATTACCAGCATGACCCTCCATGAAGAGGAGCGCCAGGCTGAAGTATATCTCAAACCCGATCAGGTGTCACTGGCCATTGGCAAGCGGGGCTTGAATATCAAACTGGCCGGTATGCTTTCTGGGTACGAAATTGATGTATACCGGGACGTAGATGAAGAAGAAGATGTGGAGCTTACCGAATTCGGTGACGAAATCGAGGATTGGGTAATCAAAGCTTTAAAGGACATTGGCTGCGATACTGCCAAAAGCGTCTTAGATTTGACCACTGAAGATTTGGTTAACCGTACAGACCTGGAAGAAGAGACCATTTTAGAGGTGCGCGATGTACTGCGTTCCGAATTTGAGGAATAAACTAAATTACCTACATGACCCACAAGTCTTTAAGACTTAGTCAACTAGCAAAGGAGTGCAACACCGGTGTTAGTACTCTAATAGAATTCCTGGAAAACCTAGGCGTTGAGGACAAATTACGCCCCAACACCAAGGTATCGGATGCCTACATCCAAAAGGCCCTGGAAAATTTCGCCCCCGATAAGGCCCGCAAGGAGGAGTCCGAGGCCGTAAGCCGACAGTTTAAAAAGGAAAAAGAGGAGCTTCTACAGAAGCAGCAAGAGGAGACCCCCACCGAGCAAAAAGGCGAGGAGGTGATTAGTGCCCGCACCTCTCTATCTGGCCCTAAAACGGTAGGTAAACTAGACTTGGACGATAAGAATCGCCCCAAGAAAGAAGAAACTGCCCAACCGGCCCCTCAAGAGGAAACAGAAGAAGCCCCCCAGTCCGCTGAGAATAAGGCTCCCAAGGAATCGGCCGATAAGGAAGAGCCAGCCGAAACACCTCAGGTAACCCCGGAGAAAGCGGCCGAAAAGCCCCCCCAAGAAGAAGCGACTCCCGAGGAGCCTCCCCAGGAAAAGCCGGGACCCCCGGAAGAGAAATTCAGCGCTACCCCAGATAAGGAAAACGAAGCGCCGGCCTCCGCGAAAGAACCAGCTGCCGAAGAGGCCCCTCAAACGGCCCAAGAAAACGAGGGACAAGGGGAGCAGCAAGCAGCAGCGCAAAATAAAGCAGAACAGCCCCCAGCAGAAAGTGCTGAAGAAAAACCGGCTGCCGATGCGGCTAATCAGGACGACCAAAAAGGGGAGGAGCAACCCGTAGACGACACCATCAATACCCAATACCAACGACTCTCCGGACCTAAATTTACCGGGGAAAAAGTAGATCTTTCCAAATTCGACCGCCCCAAGCGGAAAAAGAAGGTTGCCTCCAGTACCGATGATAAAAGTGATCTCAAGAAAAAGCGGAAACGCAAAAGAATAAGCCCTCAAAAAGGAGGCGATAAGCGCAAAGGTGGCGGCCGTGGCGCCAAACCTGAGCTTACCGAGGAAGAGGTACAAAAGCAGGTGAAAGAAACCCTGGAAAAACTTACCGGCGGCGGCAAGAAAAACAAGGGCGCCAAGCTACGCCGCGAAAAGCGCCAAACCCGCCGTGAAAAAGACGAGCTGGAAGCCCTCGAACAAGAGGAGCAGAGCAAAGTAATCCAGGTAACCGAGTTTGTAACCGTAAGCGAGTTGGCCAATATGATGGATGCCCAGGTTACGCAAGTGATCTCCTCTTGCATGTCCCTGGGCATGATGGTAACAATGAACCAGCGACTAGATGGGGAAACCCTCCAAATTGTGGCCGAGGAATTTGGTTATGAGGTGGAATTTGTGAGTGCGGACGTTACCGAGGCCATCGAAGAAGAACAAGAAGATGATCCCGGAGAGTTAGAATCCCGCGCCCCCATCGTCACCGTCATGGGCCACGTAGACCACGGTAAAACCTCCCTGCTCGACTATATCCGTAAGGCCAACGTCATAGCGGGAGAATCTGGTGGCATTACCCAGCACATAGGCGCTTACGCCGTAAAACTGGAAGATGAACAGCAAATTACCTTTCTCGATACCCCGGGGCACGAAGCTTTTACCGCCATGCGGGCCCGTGGAGCACAGGTTACCGATATAGCCATTGTGGTGATCGCGGCCGATGATGATGTGATGCCCCAAACCAAAGAGGCCATAAGCCACGCCCAAGCCGCCGGGGTTCCCATGATCTTTGCCATCAATAAAATAGACAAACCGGGCGCTAACCCGGAAAAAGTAAAACAGACCCTCGCCGGGATGAACCTCCTGGTGGAAGATTTTGGCGGAAAGGTGCAGAGCCAGGATGTATCAGCCAAGAAAGGGGAGAACATTGACGAGCTGCTCGAGAAAGTTCTTCTGGAGGCCGAGCTGCTCGAACTTAAAGCTAATCCCAGCCGCAATGCCACCGGTACGGTGGTAGAAGCGGCCCTCGATAAGGGAAGAGGCTATGTCTCTACCATTCTGGTTCAAAACGGCACCCTGCGGGTAGGAGATTATGTGCTCGCTGGCCAATTTAGCGGTAAAGTAAGGGCCATGCTCGACGAGCGCGGCCACAAAACAGACGGCGCCGGACCGGCCAGGCCGGTTACCATTCTGGGGCTGGATGGTGCCCCTCAGGCAGGGGACACCTTTGTGGTAATGGAAGATGAGCGCGAGGCCAAGAACATTGCCGCTAAGCGTACCCAGCTTCAACGCGAACAAAGCGCGCGTAGCCAGAAAAACCTTACCCTGGAAGAAATTGGGCGCCGCCTGGCCATTGGAGATTTCCAGGAGCTCAACGTTATTGTAAAAGGCGACGTAGACGGCTCCATCGAAGCCCTCTCTGATGCCTTACAAAAACTCAGTACGGACGAGATCCAAGTCAATATTATCCACAAAGGGGTAGGCCAGATCAGCGAAAGCGATATACTCCTGGCGGCGGCCTCAGATGCCATTCTGGTAGGCTTCCAGGTAAGACCCTCCCCCAATGCCCGGAGAATTGCCGAGAAAGAGCACGTCGAAATCAGGCTCTACTCCATCATTTACGATGCCATCAACGAAATCCGCGATGCCATGGAAGGCATGCTCTCCCCGGATGTGAAAGAGGAAATCACCGGCAATATCGAAGTGCGAGAAACATTCAAAATCAGCAAAGTGGGTACCATCGCCGGTTGTTACGTACTGGATGGCAAAGTGTCCCGTAACACCAAAATACGCGTTATCCGCGACGGCGTGGTTCTGCATACCGGTGAGCTGGCTTCCCTCAAGCGCTATAAAGACGATGTCAAGGAAGTTTCCAAGGGTTACGAGTGTGGCCTGAACATCAAAAACTTCAATGATATCAAGGAAGGCGATATCATCGAAGGCTACCAAGAGGTGGAAGTTAAGAAAACGCTCTAACTACGCCCTAGTGCTTGATGCTCCCGCGGCGGGCCGGGCTCTTCCCTCCGGTGCCCGCTAAATTTCAGTCCAGCTTAGGGAAATTGATCCGGGTGCGAATGATGAAGCTCCCCGGGAAGCGTTTTTTGACCCTTTTAAGGAAGCGTTCTGCTTCGAGCCGGGTTTTAAAATCGCCCAGCTGGATGCGATACTCGGGACTCTCAAACACCGTATGAGGCTTGAATTCGGGAAAAGCCTGGAGAGAGCGGCTACGGTAGCGAAGCGCATCTTGTCGGGATCCGTTATAAATCTGCACTCGAAAACCGGGCAGACCGGGATCTGCTTTCGCCGCCGCTACGTATTGTTGGTGCAGGGATTTTACCGCCGGCTCCATCCACATTTCCAGCGAATCGCCGGTATGCTGCGCCCGGGCGGCAGCCGTCGTTAGCAGGGCGCTTAGACTGATCCAGAGAATCTTTACTTGCATGCCCCAAAAGTAGGGAATTGCCGCATTAGCGGTACCATCTTGCCGCCTCCGGTTGTACATTTGGCCGCCAGGCCGCCAGCGTATTCCCGGGAGGCCTGCCGGCCAAATGTAAAGCGCGCCCGCCGAGAAGCGCTGCCCCCAAAATACCCACAAACGGTGCATTGACGGGCTATTTAGAAGCGATTTAAATTGTTTTGAACGGTGCCGCTGCCCCGCCTTTAAACCTTTTCCCCTTAAATTTGCCCACCAAAGTTTGAAAAAGCTCCATACCCAGTATAATAATGAGAATATTACGCGCTTTTATGGGTTTTAAACCCGGTATTTTTCTACTCGCGATGCTGCTATCAGGTCTCCAAATGGGCCTGGCTCAGGAGATTGATGGTGATGCGGCCAAGGGTAAAGATCTATTCATGACCAATTGCGCCTCTTGTCATAAGCTGAACAGCAAAATGATAGGACCGGCCCTGGCCAACTACACCGACAAGCGTGATGTAGATTACCTGGTCAAATGGATCATTAACAACAAGGCCTTGCGGGACGCGGGCAATGAGCAAGCCCTGGCGATCTACGAAGAGTACAACGGGCAGGTGATGCCTAATTTTCCCAACCTTTCCGAAGGAGACGTGATGAATATTCTCGCCTACCTGGAAACCGGTGGCGAGAAGAAAAAGCCCGAAGGAGAACAACAAGTAGCGCAAACGGATGGCGGCGCTGCCGGCCCGAAGGATGATAACACCACTTTATTACTCATCCTGGGCGGCATTTTGCTCTTTTTAGTGATTTTGCTCGTGCGGGTGAAAAATACCCTCAAGCAGGTACAGGGCCAGCCTACCCGCTCTCTTCTGGAAGACGCTAATATCTTTACCCGTACCGCCCTCAAGAATCCCCGTGTACTCACGGTGCTTACCATCGTGGTGGCGGTGGTCTTTATCCAGCAACTATACGCAGGACTGATGATTGTGAATGTAGACCAGGGATATCAGCCGGAACAGCCCATCAAATTTTCCCACAAGCTACACGCCGGTGAAAATCAAATAAACTGCTCCTACTGCCACTACGGAGCGCGGAAAAGTAAGCACAGTAATATCCCTTCCGCTGGGGTATGCATGAATTGCCACATGCAAATTCAAGAGGGGCCCAAGTACGGTAAAAAAGAAATCGCTAAAATTTATAACGCGGTGGGCTGGGACCCGGAGACCTTCTCTTATAAAGAGGATTACGAGCAAAAACCGGTGAAGTGGGTTCGCATTCATAAATTGCCGGACTTGGCCTATTTTAATCACGCACAGCACGTTACGGCGGGCAATTTGCAATGCCAAACCTGCCATGGACCCATTCAGGAAATGGAAGAAGTGTACCAGTATTCCTCTCTTACCATGGGCTGGTGCATCAACTGCCACCGCGAACAAGAGGTGCAGGTAAAAGAGAATGGCTATTATGCTCAGATGCATGAAAAGCTCAAAGAAAAGTATGGCGAAGACGTGAAGGTGACCGTAGAGATGATCGGCGGGCTGGAATGCGGTAAATGCCACTACTAATCCACAAACCAAGAATGACAAGTATAACCCCTGAAGTATAATCATGGCGGATAATAAACAATACTGGAGGGGCATAACGGAGCTGGAAAATCCGGGCCTGAAAGAACAGCTCGGAAAAAACGAATTCCGGGATCCCTTGCCTACCGATGAATTTCTAAGTGACGAAAATGCGCTTCATAGCGGACAAACGTCCCGGCGCGATTTTCTTAAATACATGGGCTTCACCACCGCGGCTGCTACGCTGGCGGCTTGCGAATCGCCGGTGTATGAGTCCGTACCCTACGTAGTGGCGCCAGAAGAGGTGATCCCCGGGCTGGCCAACTATTACGCTACCAGCTATTTTGATGGGCATGATTACGCTTCGCTCCTGATCAAAACCCGGGAGGGACGGCCTATTAAAGTGGAGAACAACAAAATGGCCAAGCTGAATGGCAGCGCCAACGCGCGCCTTCAGGGGTCTGTGCTCAACCTTTACGATAGCTCCCGCCTACAGGCGCCTCGTAAAGGCAGCGAAGGCATTGATTGGGAAACCCTGGATGCGCAGGTTATTGATGGCCTCCAAAAAGCAGATGCGGCCGGGAAACAGGTGGTGTTGCTTACCGGCAGCGTAATTAGCCCCAGTGCTCGAAAGGTGATCCGCCAATTTGGGAAGCAATTCAAGCAGTTCCGTCACGTAGTGGTTGATCCTTTGTCTTATTCCGAGAAACTACGTGCCTGGCAAGAAGCTACCGGTAAGCGGGCCCTGCCGCTCTACCACTTTGATAAGGCGCGCGCCATCGTATCCTTTGGCGCCGATTTCCTGGGCGATTGGGTCGGGCAGAGCGTGAGCTCCGATTACGCCAAGACCCGGGTCCCCGGTAAGGATATGAGCCGCCATTTGCAATTCGAGGCCAACCTTTCCCTGACGGGTTCGAATGCCGATCAACGCTATAAACTGAAGGCCTCCGAAACAGGGCTTGCCCTGGCTGAGTTATACAACGCCATAGCCCAGGCTAAAGGCAAACCCACCCTAACGCTGAAGGGGAAATCCAGCCAGTACCAGGCGGTACAAAAAGCCGCCAACGAACTTCTTAAGGCCGGGGCCAATGCCCTGGTAGTGGCCGGGGGCAACAACGCCGATTGGGAGCACCTGGTGATCGCTATCAATAAAATGTTGGGCGCGGAAGGGAATACCGTAAATGTAGAGCAGCGCTGCTACCTTCGTCAAGGCTCTGACCAGGCCCTGGAAAGCCTCACGGCCGATATGAAGGCCGGTAAAGTGGGAGGCCTTGTTCTGCATAACGCCAATCCCGCTTATCACCGGGCCGGTAATCTTGCTTTCAAAGAAGCGCTCCAAAAGGTAAACACCCGGGTGGCCATTACCCCAAAAGCCAATGAGACGGCCCAAGCCTGTGACTTCCTGGCAGCAGAGAGTCATTACCTGGAAAGCTGGAACGACTTTAAACCGGCCGATGGGCATTACAGCCTACAGCAGCCCACCATCCAGCGGGTATACGACACGCGGCAGTTTGAAGAATGTCTGATGCGCTGGGCCGGTATGGGCGGTGCTTACCGCGAGATGATTCAAAATAGCTGGCAGGAGGGAATGCTCCGGGACCGCTCCTGGAAAGAGGTGCTGCACGACGGCGTCTTTGCCGCAGCTACTCCGCTTGCGGGCACCACCGAAGAGCCCGCCGAACAAGAAACCGCTCAAGAAGCCCAAAGCGATGGCGCCAACCTGGACCGGGTTGCTGCTGCCGTGAGTAAAGGGGCTCAAAACGCGGGAGCCATGGAGCTCAATCTTTACCAGAAAGCGGGGGTAGGGGCTGGTATGCTGGCTAACAACCCCTGGCTGCAGGAGTTACCCGATCCCATTACCCGAACCACCTGGGATAATTACGTGGCTATTTCGGCTGCTGACGCCAAGGAGCTCGGGCTACGCAACTGGAACGAATCAGACGGGGCCCTCAATGGCAACGCCGTTAATTTGACCATTGGCGATACGGAGCTCAAGAAAGTTCCTGTGATCGTGCAGCCGGGCCAGGCGCCTGGCACTATGGGCCTGGCCATAGGCTATGGCAGGAAGGGATTGGGTAAAGTGGCCGATGGCGTGGGCTTAAATGCCCAGCAACTTGCGATGGGCAGAGAGCACTTTGCCGCGGTGGAAGTGGAGCCGCTCCCCGAGCATAAGCATCCCTTTGCCAGTATTCAACATGGCTATACCATGATGGGCCGGGAAATCGTAAAAGAAACCGACCTCTCCACCTTCCTGAATAAGCCGGCGCATACCGCCGCTGGCGATGGCTGGAATGAATTGCCTGAATTTGGAACTTACAAAGGAGAGCAAGCGCCGGATAAAACCACCCTCTGGAGCTCTTTTGACCATGAGACAGGCCACATGTGGAATATGTCCATAGACCTTAACATGTGTACCGGCTGCGGTGCCTGCGTGGTAGCTTGCCAAAGCGAAAACAACGTCCCGGCCGTAGGAAAAGAAGAGGTGCGCAACTTCCGAGATATGCACTGGCTGCGGATAGACCGGTATTATTCTTCAGAGGTAACCGAAGAAATGGCCGAAGATCTATCTACCGCGGAATTGTATGACCGGATGGAAAAGGCGGCCGATAGCCCCTCCGTATACTTCCAGCCGGTGATGTGTCAGCATTGT
>CAJXMS010000001.1 GCA_913056475.1 uncultured Bacteroidota bacterium | reverse complement strand
CGCCTCCACCACCAAAGCCACCGCCACCCATGGGCATACCACCCAGCCACATGCCACCGGCCATGCCGCCAGCCATGCCGCGCCGGTAGCCACTGCCCCGGCCGCCACCCCCGCCCCGGCGCTTAAAAAGCAGGTAAATCATAACCAGCCCCAGCAGGGCCAGGGGTACATACGAAAGAGGCCCCCGCTCCTTGCCACGGCCGCCCCCACTCCCGTCAAAGCTCCCTTGCAAAATCCGCACAACCTGGATCACACCATTTTTCACCCCCTCATAGTACTGCTCCTGGCGAAAGGCCGGGAGCATGTCCTTTTCGATGACCATCTTGGTTTTAGCATCCGTCAGATAAGGCTCCAGTCCGTAGCCATTTTGAATAGCTACCTTCCGTTCCTTCATGGCCAGCAGCATCACCAGGCCATTATCGGCCTTGCCCTGGCCCACGCCCCATTGCTGTCCCAGCTCCGCCGCATAGAGGTTGGGATCCTCGCCGCCCAGGCTTTGCATAGTAACCACCACTATCTGTGTAGAAGTCGTATCCGCATAGCCGGTAAGGAACTTATTCAGCCGCTGCTCTTGCCTTTCGGTGAGCACCTCGGCGTAATCATTTACCGGTACATCACCGGGGAGCGGCTCCGGGAAGCGCTGCTCATTTTGGGCCGCTGCCCCCAGGCAAAAAAAGGCCCCAAGGACCAGCGCAAGCTTAAGACTTAGATATTTCATCACTTAGTTCGTTGTCGTCATCATCCTGTACCGGAAAGTATTCAGCCAGGGCTTTCCCGGCCATTTCGATGCCCGCCACCAGGCCTTTCACGAAGTGGCCCTGCCGGAAATTATCCTGCATGGTATCGCGGATCTCATCCCAAAATCCTTCCGGCACCTTTTCGTTTATCCCCTTATCGCCCAGGATGGTAAACTGCTTATCTTCGGTAGCCAGATAAAAAAGCACTCCATTGCGCCTTTCGGTTTGGGTCATGCCCGCCTCTTCAAATATCTTCTGGGCGTGTTCCCGGTTGGGCTCATCGGTATGGGCTTCCAGGTGCACCCGCAGTTCCCCACTGGTGCGGTTTTCGGCGGCGCGGATGGCGGCCACAATTTCCGCCTCTTCCGCTTTGGTAAAGAAGTTTTTGGGATCTCTTTGCTTGCTCATGGCTTAGCGATACGTTTGTTTATAGGGCCTGGCGGCCAAATGTGGTTCCGGCGCTAAAACTGCACTTCCGGTGCCTGATCAGCTCCTTCATCGGATTCAAAGTAGCCCTTCTTCTGGAAGCCCCCCATGCTGGCCACAAAGGTTTGCGGAAATTTACGGATGTAGGTGTTGTAAGCGCGCACGGATTCGTTGAAGCGACGGCGCTCTACCGATATACGGTTTTCTGTCCCTTCCAGCTGAGACTGCAGGGCCAGGAAATTTTGGCTTGCCTTGAGATTGGGATAGCGCTCCACGCTTACCAGGAGCCTGCTAAGCGCACCACTTAGCTTTTGCTGTGCCTTTTGGAATTTCTGGATTTGCTCCGGATTAAGGTTTTCGGCATCCACGTTGACCCCGGTAGCCTTGCTGCGGGCCTCAATTACCTGGGTCAGCGTTTCCTGTTCAAAATCGGCGTAACCTTTCACGGTATTCACCAGATTGGGCACCAGGTCGGCACGCCGTTGGTAAGCCGTTTCCACGTTGGCCCACTGCGCGGTAGCCCCTTCCTGGAAGTCTACCATCTGATTGTACATACCGCGCAGCGAGAAGAAAGCGATCAGTACCAGCCCCCCTATTACGAGCAGCGCTATAAGTCCTTTTTTCATGGTAAAATTTAGCAAGTTATCTTATGTGTATTTCCAAAGTGGTGCCAAGGTACGGCATCTGCCGCAATGGCATAAATTGAGGAGGAGCGGGTGTCAATTCAAGACGAACCAGCGGGATCATTCCGGAGGAAATTTTTGCAGCGGCCGGCCTTTCCTTTGGCCGGGAGGCCGCCCCCGTGCGCGGCTAAAGGGCATCCCGAAGCTCGGCCAGGGCCTGCTTGATTTGATGGAGGCGCTCCACTACCCGGGCGTTTTGGGCGGTATCATCCTTGTTATGGCGAAGTTTTTCGCGGGCCCCTTTAAGGGTAAAACCCCGCTCTTTCACCAGGTAATAGATAAGCTTGAGCTGCTCCAGGTCCTGGGGGGTAAAAAGCCGGTTTCCCTTGCGGTTTTTGCGCGGCTTGAGGCTATCAAATTCCTGCTCCCAAAAACGGATAAGGGAGGGATTTACCTGCAGCATTTGGGCTACTTCTCCGATGCTGTAGTAACGCTTTTCGCTGGTATCCGGCGCTGATTCTTCCATTAGTCAAAGGATTGATTGCTTTGGCTGCTCAGGGAGATGGCTTGTTGATACTCTTTGGGCGAGAGTTCGCCGTAGTAGAAGTTCATAGGGTTGAGGCGTTCTTTATCCCGGTGTACCTCGTAGTGGAGGTGGGGGCCGGTAGAGCGGCCGGAGCTGCCCAGGAAGCCTATTATTTGGCCGCGGCTTACCCGCTGTCCCTGGCGCACATTGTAATCATTCAGGTGGGCATACAAGGTGCGGTAGCCGTAGCCGTGATCTATCCGGATATGGCGTCCGTACCCGCTGGAGTGATTGTCTGCCCGGATCACTTTACCATCGCCGGTGGCGTACACGGGGGTTCCGATGGGGGCGGAGAAGTCCATACCGTAGTGAAATTTCCGGGCTTTGGTAAAGGGGTCGATCCGCCAGCCGTAGCCGGAAGCCATCCGCCGAAGGTCCTCGTTGGGGACCGGCTGAATGGAGGGAATGGCTTCCAGCAGTTTTTGTTTGTTTTCGGCCATGTCGATAAGCTCCTGGTAAGACTTAGACTGGACGTACATCCGTTTGGAGAGCTTGTCTACCCGGCGGGCGGTTTCTTTAATGAGTTCGGAGTTTTCAAAGCCTTCCAGTTTTTCATAGCGATTGGCGCCCCCAAAGCCAGCTTGGCGAACGGACGCGGGAATGGGCTCGGCTTCAAATACGACGCGGTAGATATTATCGTCGCGATCCTCCAGTTTGGCCAGCACCTGGTTGAGCTGGTCGAGGCGCTGGTTCAGGATGCTGTACTGCAGTTTCATGTTTTCGAGCTCCCGGCGGAGGCGCTTTTCTTTGGGGGAGTCGATAAAGTTATCGGCCACGAAGTAGAAAATAAGCCCCAGCAGGGCGGCGGAGGCGAGATAGAGCAGGGTTTGGCGGGCCTGATAGGCGGCGCCTTTTTCTATTTTGCGGTAGGAAAGGGTTTTGGGGTCGTAGTAGTACTTAACCTTAGCCATTATGCTTAATTTTGACCGCTCCAAGGGCCCGCCGGGTGGGCCTTTTGGGGCAAAGCGCTAAGATAGGGCAATCTATCGGGATGCCTGGCCAGCGCTCTTTTCGTGTAATGAACAACCCGCTGTGCAAAGCCCTCCTATGAGTGAAGCCTGGACCGCCCAAAAGGTACGTGAAACCTTTCTTGATTTTTTCCAAAAACGGGAACACCTGGCCGTTTCTTCGGCCCCTATGGTGCTGAAAGATGATCCCAGCCTGATGTTTACCAACGCGGGGATGAATCAATTCAAAGATGCCTTCCTGGGCCACGTAAAACCGCCGCATAGCCGGGTGGTCGATACCCAAAAGTGCCTCCGCGTATCGGGCAAGCACAACGACCTGGAAGAAGTAGGGCACGATACCTACCACCACACCATGTTTGAGATGCTGGGCAACTGGAGTTTCGGGGACTTTTTCAAGGCGGAAACCATCGCTTGGTCTTGGGAGCTGCTCACGGAGGTGTATGGCCTGGATAAGGACCGGCTATACGTAACGGTTTTTTGCGGCGATAAGGATGATCAGCTGGGCCGCGATGAGGAAGCCGCCGCGGAGTGGCGGCGCTGGATAAAAGAGGAGCGCATTTTGGAGGGGGATAAAAGCGATAATTTTTGGGAAATGGGGGCTACGGGTCCCTGTGGCCCCTGTTCGGAAATTCACATAGACCTGCGCCGTGAAGCGGAACGTAAGGCTACCCCCGGGCACGAGCTGGTCAATCAAGACCACCCCCTGGTGGTGGAGCTCTGGAACCTGGTATTCATGGAGTACCAGCGGATGGCCGATGGCCGCCTGGAGCGGCTGCCCTTTAAGAATGTGGACACGGGGATGGGCTTTGAGCGCTTATGTATGGCGCTCCAGGGCGTATATTCCAATTATGATACCGACGTATTTACCCCCTTACTGGAGCGCGTAGGGGAGCTGAGCCAGCAGCGCTACGGCCGGCAAGAGGAGACCGATACGGCCATGCGGGTGGTAGCGGACCACGTACGGGCGGTGGCCTTTGCCATAGCCGATGGCCAGCTGCCGGGCAATAATGGCGCCGGTTACGTGATCCGCCGGATCTTGCGGCGGGCGATCCGCTATGGCTATTCCTACCTCCGGCAAGGGCAGCCTTTTATTTACCGCTTGGTAGACCTGCTACGGCAAGAAATGGGCCGTCATTTCCCCGAATTGGAAAGCCAGCAAGAGCTGATCGAAAAGGTGATCAAGGAGGAAGAGCAATCTTTTTTAAGAACGCTGGAGCAAGGCCTCCAGCGGCTGGAACAGATCCTGGCCCAGAGCAGTGGAAAAGCCATAAGCGGCGCCGCCGTTTTTGAACTTTATGATACCTACGGCTTCCCGCCCGATCTTACCGCCTTGATCTTAAAAGAAAAGGGCTACAGCTACGATGAAGCAGGCTACCATACGGAAATGCGCAAGCAAAAAGAACGGGCCCGGGCCGCCACCCAGCAAGATACCGAAGACTGGGTAGTGCTGCGGGAAGATGACCAGGAGGAATTTGTAGGATACGACCAGCTGGAATCCCAGGTGCAGATAACCCGCTACCGGGAAGTAAAGACCAAAAAAGGCCGGCATTACCAGCTGGTGTTCAACCTCACCCCCTTCTATCCGGAGGGAGGGGGCCAGGTGGGCGACAGCGGCGAACTGCTGGACGGAGAGGAAAGTCTCCCCATCTTTGACACCAGGAAGGAGCACGGCCTCATCGTGCACCTCAGCAAAAATTTGCCCCGAAAAGTGGACGCGCGCTTTACCGCCCGGGTAAACGCCGACCGGCGGCACAGGGCCAGCCTTAACCATAGCGCTACCCACCTACTGCACCAGGCCCTCCGTTCGGTGCTGGGTACCCATGTGGCCCAAAAGGGTTCCTTGGTGCATCCGGATTATCTACGGTTTGATTTTAGCCACTTCAGCAAGCTCAGCGAAGAAGAGCTCCGGCAGGTAGAAGATTTTGTAAATGAACGCATTCTGGAAAACCTTCCCCGGCAAGAGTATCGGCAGATCGCCCACCAAAAGGCACTGGAAATGGGAGCGCTGGCGCTTTTTGGGGAAAAGTACGGCGACACGGTGCGTGCCATTCAGTTTGGCGATAGCCTGGAACTCTGCGGTGGTCTTCACGTAGAAGCTACGGGCCAGATAGGTCTTTTTACCCTTACCAGTGAAGGAGCGGTAGCCTCCGGTGTGCGACGGGTAGAAGCCCTAACCGGGCATGCCGCCCGTGCTCATCTCAATGCGCAGCGCGACACGCTAGGGCAGCTAAGCCAGAACCTGAAGAACCCAAAGGACCTGCTCAAGGCCGTAGACCAGCTCAAAGCCGATAATGCGGAACTCCGTAAATTAGTGAGCGCTTATCAGAAAGAAGCCGCTCAGGCGGAGAAGCGCGGCTGGAAAGAGGCCCTTACCGAACAGGACGGAATGCAAGTATTGGTGTGCAAATCACATTTGGCCGCAGGCCCCCTAAAAGAAGTACTGCTGCAGCTCCGCCAGGAGCAGCCGCAGCTGGTAGCGGTGGTAGCTACGGAAGACCAGGGTAAGGCACAACTGGCGGTGGCCCTGGGGGATGAGGTGCTCCAAACAAAAAACTGGCAAGCGGGCCAGTGGATAAAAGAACTGGCAGCTGAAATCCGCGGCGGAGGCGGGGGGCAGCCGCAATTTGCCATGGCGGGGGGCAGCTACCCGGCTGGTATCGAAAATGCGCTGCAAAAGGCTAAAGAAAACTTGAATACACCATGAAAATAGCTCCTCTCCTCCTCCTTTTATTAAGCGCCTCGTGGACCATGGCGCAAGAAAAGAACGAGCAAAAACGCAAGGATAAAAAAGATGAAATCGTGTATTATACCGATAGTGAGGTGAAAAACTTCCGCCTGGGCGTAGCGCTCAATGCCAATCCGGTAAATACCGATTTACGGCTCATCAATGATGACTTTGGCGAAGGCGGCGCCTTTACCGCCACGAGCGATGAAGCGAGCGGCACCTGGAAAGTGAATTACCACCTGGACCTGATCTATGAGCTTAGTAGCACCTTTGACCTGAGCGTCGGTTTTGGCTATGCCTACGGGGGCTACACGCTGGGCGATGTGAACTACTTTGGCGGAGGGCTGGATACGCTTGCCGCCGATTACCAAGTGGATGTAAGCATGTACACGGTGCCGGTTAAGATCAATTTTAACTCCTCCATCTCCGAGGTTTTTGACTTAGAGGTGGTCCCCATGGTAGAGCTCAATTTTATAGACCGCTACCAGGGCCAGTTTTTGGTGGCCGGCCAGGAGCCTCAGGCCCTGGGCAATGTGAACGATAGCCTGCAGAGCACTAATTATTCGGTGGGCATTATGGTGGGCGGCCAGTACTGGGTAACCAATGATTTTGGCTTCTTTGTGCGGGGCGGCATCAAGTATATGCTCAACCAGATGGTAGACATCGACGCCTTTCCGCGGGAAACCCTTCTGAATCTGGGCGCCAACGTGGGGGTACGTTATAATTTTTAGTCACCTTTCCCTCCTCTTGTTTTTCCCGGCAGGAATGAAAAATTAAGGTTTCGCTTGTGCTTTTGATTAAGGCCATGAAGCCAGCTTCCCAAAAGCCATTCTCATTTTCAAGCCCAAGCCGGGGGTCGTGTAGGTCCCAGAAGAAATAATTAACAGCCCGAAATTTCACCAATAGCTCGGTTCTGCCAGGTCATTACAAGCTGCGGTTAGCGAGTAGCGGTGGCGCGGACTTCATCGGCTCCGGCGCCATCATTGGCGGTAAACTGGAGGGTGAGCTGGGTGTAATCTTCCTGGGCGGTACCGTAGCCAAAGAACTGGATGCCAGCGGAGCGCTGATTGGGGATGTTGAAGTCGGTGCCATTTACCGTAGCGCTTACAGCAGTTCCCGATACATTGTACAAGCCCTTCAGCAGAATATCCCCCTGCGCGCTGGTATCCTCGGTTATGGTGATGGCGTAAGACTGCGGCGCGCTAAAGCCGGTTTCTTCCCGCACCTGCCAGGTACCGTGATACTGGGCCGCTGGATCGGGAAAAAAGCTTTCATCCGGATCTTCCACGCAAGCGCCTATCCAAAGGAGAATAAAAGCGGCGAGCAACAAACGCCTGGGCGGAAAGTATGGCATCGGTGAAAATTTAGAGCGACCTCAGGAAGGGGCGGATTGATGATCAGGGCAAATTGGCGGTATCAATCCTCACACTGTCGGGACGTTCGTAATTCTGGTTAAGCGCCTTCACCACGGTTTCGGTGATATCATAGGCGGGCCGGGCGGATAGGACGTCGCTGGAGCGATCTTTGGTAAGGATGAAGTCAAGCTTGCGTGCCTGGCGAATGCTATCCAGTACCACCGTTAGGTCGTCGCGCAGCAGCTGGGTAAGTTTTTCTTGCTGCTCGGCCAGTACTTGACTGCGCTCATTGCGGTACTGCATAAGCTGCTGCTGCTTGGCTTGCAGTTCTTGCTGTGCTTGCTGGAGCTGCTGCTGATTGAGCTGACCCGCTTGCTCCCGCAGAACGGTTACATTCTCTTGAAAGGCCTGGCTTTTTTGGTCGAGGTCTTGGCGTAGGGCCCGGGCTTCCGCTTCCAGTTTGCTAAGCAGTTCTTGATGATATTCGTAGCCCTGTACCAGGGAATCATAACGGATGTAGCCGATACGTGCGGCTCCCATCTTACCCTGGTTAAATTCAGCCGCCGTGGTATCCGGCGCCGTAGCAGTATTGGGGTTTTGGCTTCCCGCGTAGCGATCAACATAGAGGATGATTACCGCCGCTACCAGCAGCAGGAGAAGGATAGGCGTTATTTTTTGCATGAAGAAGTATTTTGCACCTGGGTGGCAAAAATAACTATTCCCCCTTGCATAGCGGCAGCTTTTCTTTTTAACTGATCCTCAAACAATTTCCGCTGTGATTCCTTTTAAGAGTTATGCGTATCAGCATTCCCTGGGAGAATACTTATGCCGTCTTGTTTGGGCCCCAGCTCAAAGAAAAGGTGGAGCGCTTTATCGTGGGCTTGAGTATCGCAGGGTTTGGGATCCACCTGACGGCCATAGCGCTCACGCAGTGGGGCTTGATCCGGGCTACAGGGCCTTGGGAAAACTTCCTGACCAATCCCATCTCGGCCCTCTACACGCCCTTTTCCTTTATTCTTATCTGGGAAGTCTATCTGCTTATCGAGCAGTTACCGCGCTCCTTTACCAGCTCCGTGCAAAAGCAATTTGAGATCATTGCCCTCATTTTAATCCGGCGGGTCTTTAAGGATATCTCGATGATTGATTTTAGCGGCACCTGGCTACTCAGTGAGGAGCACTACAGTCTCCTGATAGACGTGGGGGTGTTTTTACTCCTTTTCCTACTCATTTACCTTTTCAAACGGCTGCGTAGCCAACTGCAAGGTTCCGAACAAGACAGCCGTTTTGAGCGCTTTATCCACTACAAGCGCCGGATCAGCGTGATGCTGGTCCCGGTGCTGGCCGGTTTAATCTTTTATGAACTAGGACGTTGGCTCGTGGAATTGTATCAATTCCAGCAAGGCGAAATTGCAGTCCTTTCAGATGTCAACGCTATTTTCTACCACGACTTTTTCGTGATCCTCATCTGGGTAGACGTACTGATCCTGCTGATCTCACTGAATTTTATTCAGGGCTACAGCCAGCTGATCCGCAATAGTGGATATATCGTAAGCACGGTGCTTATCCGGCTCTCCTTTACCATCCAGGGGCAATACAATTCCCTGCTCATCCTTCTGGGGGTGGGCTTTGGGGTGGCCTTGCTGGCTATTTACAATATGGTGCGCCGGCAGGAAGGGGCCGTCTAAGGATACTCTTTGTTGGGTGGTTTGCTATTTCGGGTTTGTCTACAAAATCGGTGAGCTTCGTTAGGCTTGCTTCAAAAATGCTCATTTACCCTTGTAAACTCCCCTTTTTGAAGCTGCGCAAGCCTCGCTGGCCATCTTTCTGAGCCAGCCACTCGACTGTATAGACAGTCCCTACTTAAGGCGCGCTTCACAGAAAAATATTAGGCCGGCCTAGCGGGCAAAGCGACCCAGGATAAGAAAGCTGGAGGGCTTTTTGGTTTGCACGGGCTGCAGAGGGTCGTGCACCACCAAATATCCTTGGTAGCGGTTCTCAAAATAAGCAACTGAAGAATCGGAATGCTGTTCTATCTCCAGGGTCCCCGTTCTCCCCACAGGATTTTGATTGAGCACAGCGGTATTCACTGAAAATTCATAAGGCAGACCGATGGTACTATCGGCATCATAATCGTGGGCGTGAACCGCATAGGTCTCTCCCTCGAGGGTATTAGAAAAAGTGATGCGAATGCGCGTACCCCCGGAATCTCCTTCTAAAAGCTGCATCTCGGCGCGCAGATCGCGGGGATGATCGCCGGTATAGGCTGTCTTGAGCTCGTTCTGCCCTTCGTTAAAGCGATAGCTAAACGAAGGAGGCGAATGACTTTCCGGTTCCTGGTCTTTTTCGCAGGCCAGCAGACTGAAGCTTAGAAATAATAAGAGGGTTCGGCCCATAAGTGGAACGCCTAATGGAAAGCAAACGGCCTGGAGATGAAAAAAATTATCAGCCCCCAGTCTTCTTGGTCCTTTGTATTCGAAAGTTCTATCCCAAAAACCGTTGCAAGTCTTCCTGCACCTCTTGGGCCAGGGTAACTTTCAGACCGGGCGTCCGTTCCATTTCTCGCTTGATGGCCCACTGAGCCGGGGCGTTTCGGGCCCAGCTTCGCCGGGCAATACCGTTATTCACATCGTAATGCAGCATATTCTCGAGGCGGCGGTCAGCGGCATCCGTTCCGTCCAGTAGCATGCCAAAGCCGCCGTTGATCACTTCCCCCCAGCCTACGCCGCCGCCATTGTGAATACTTACCCAGGTGGCGCCCCGGAAGCTATCGCCGATGACGTTTTGAATGGCCATATCGGCGGTAAAGCGAGAGCCATCGTAAATATTGGACGTTTCCCGGTAGGGCGAATCGGTGCCACTCACATCGTGGTGGTCACGGCCCAGGACTACCGGCCCCAATTCCCCCTGGCGAATAGCCTCGTTAAAGGCTTTAGCAATGGCGATCCGTCCTTCACTATCGGCATAAAGGATGCGTGCCTGGCTACCCACCACCATCTTATTTTCGGCGGCGGCTTCTATCCAGCGGCGGTTATCGTCCATTTGCTGGCGAATTTCTGCGGGAGCCTGGGCGGCCATTTCTCGAAGTACGGCCGCGGCGATGGCATCGGTGCGGGCCAGGTCTTCCGGTTTACCAGAAGTACAGACCCAGCGGAAGGGCCCAAAGCCGTAATCAAAGCACATAGGCCCCAGAATGTCCTGGATATAGCTAGGGTATCGAAATTCTCGACCAATGCCGGGGTCTTGAGCCTCAACGGCTGCGCCAGCCCGGCTGGCTTCCAAGAGAAAGGCATTGCCGTAATCAAAAAAATAGGTGCCTTTATCTGCGTGCTTATTGACCGCTGCCGCGTGGCGTCGCAGGCTGGTGCGCACTTCCTCGGCAAAACCTTCGGGATCCCGGGCCATCATTTCATTGGCCGTTTCGTAAGACATACCCACCGGGTAATAGCCGCCGGCCCAGGGATTGTGCAAGGAGGTTTGATCGGAGCCCAGGTCAATTTGAAGGCCCCTTTCATAGAAATACTCCCATACCTCCACCACATTCCCTTCGTAAGCAAAGGAGATGGTTTGGTTTTCTTGCTGGGCTTTTTGGACCCGCTGTGCGAGTTCCGTTACATCGTCTACGATTTCGTCTACCCAGCCTTGCTCGTAACGCTTCCGAGAAGCCTGGGGGTTTACCTCGGCCGTTACCGAGACACACCCGGCTATGTTGGCTGCCTTGGGCTGAGCACCACTCATACCGCCCAGCCCCGCCGTCACAAAAAGCGCTCCTTCTCCGGGTTTTTTACCGAGCTTACGCAAGGCATTAAGTACCGTTATGGTGGTTCCGTGGACAATCCCCTGGGGCCCGATGTACATATAACTCCCCGCCGTCATCTGGCCAAATTGGGTTACCCCCAAGGCGTTGTAACGTTCCCAATCGTCCGGTTTGGAATAGTTGGGGATCATCATACCGTTGCTCACTACTACCCGGGGCGCTTCGGGATGGCTTGGAAACAAGCCCAGCGGATGGCCACTGTACATGTGCAGGGTTTGCTCTTCCGTCATTTCTGCCAGATACTGCATGGTAAGACGGTACTGCGCCCAGTTTTGAAATACCGCTCCATTGCCACCGTAAGTAATGAGCTCGTGGGGATGCTGCGCCACCGCGGGATCCAGGTTATTTTGGATCATCACCATAATGGCCTTGGCTTGCGAACAGCGCCCGGGGTAGTCCTCCAGGGGGCGCGCGTACATGTCATAAGCGGGCCGGAAGCGGTACATGTATATCCTACCGTATTGGGCCAATTCTTCGGCAAACTCCGGCGCGAGGGTTTCGTGCCACTGGCTGGGGAAATAGCGGAGCGCATTGCGCAGGGCCAGCTCTTTCTCTTCTGGGGTGAGAATTTCTTTTCGATGGGGCGCGTGGCTCACCTGAGGATCTAAACTAGCCCGCGGCGGAAGTTCCTTAGGGATACCTTCAGCTACGGCAGATTTAAAATCGATTGCTGTTTCCATTATGCTATTTTTAGGGGAGGGACAGAAGCCCTTAAGACTTTTTAAAGCGACCCGTTTTTATATCAAAACCGTAAGGACAGTGTTTGCAGCCGCTTTGGCAGCAATAACCTCTTTTGAGGTGGTACTGTTTGGTAAAGACCACAAAACCTTCATCACTCATGTAATAATCACCGGGTTCGAGCTGGGCCATAAGACTTGCTAAAGGCCATCAAAGGTACAGGCCTAAGCCCTTACGAACAAGTACGCATCCAAGCATGATAAGGGGTTAGCCTTAGCGCACTCAGCTCTATCCCTCGCGCGTCTTTTTAGGCGCCTCAAGCGGGGCTCTGAGCCACCGGACAGGATGGGCAAACCCTCTGTCGATCAGCGAAGCGGCCAAAGAAAGGGAGGGTATCAAAAGGAAGAGAAGGTACTCAGCTAAAAAACAGGGTATGCTGCACTTTAACTATGCAGTTCCCTTAGGCTGTCTTTAAAAGTTCGGGAGACCGGTATTTCACGGCCGGAGTGGGTAAGAATTCGATTGGCGTAAAGCGCTTTAATGTAGCGGGTATTTACCGCATAGGAGCGATGAACCTGCAAAAATTGCTCCCCCGGGAGGCGTTCAAGCATGTCTTTCAGGGTGCTCCGCTCTACCTCAGGGCGGCTGCGGTCCTTCATGTAAAAATGCAAGTAATGGCCCTCACTTTCCAGGCATTCTAAATGGTCGAGGTCAATTACGGCCTTGCTCTTGAGCCTTATTTGCGGGGCTACTTCCGAGCGGGTGGCTTGTTCTAATTTCGTTTGCACTTGATTAAGGCGCTCCCGGGCCTGGTCCAGCCGTTCCTGCGAGGTGGTAAAGGAACGCCGGGTACTGCGATAACGGCGGTAATAAATAAAGCCTGCTCCCGCTAAAAGCAGCGCCAGGAGAAGACTTAACCAGGAGGCCCGCTCCCAGCTGGCCTGGCTTTTTTGAAGAAGGCTCAATTCTTTTTTGCGCTCCGCTACCTCATATTCGGTAAGCAGGCGCTGTACCTGGGTTTGCGTTTCCGCATTGGCCAGGCTATCCTCCAGATGGGTATAGCGTTTGTAAAGGTTTAGCGCCTCCCTGGTTTGTCCGGTTTGTTCGGCCAACTGGGATTTGATAAGCAAGGCCTGTGCCCGTCGCACCGGACGCTTGGAGCGCTTAGCTATGGCCAACACCCGGTTTATGCGCTCCCGGGCCGTATCGTGCTTTCCCCGGGCCAGGGCCAGTCTTGCTCCCAGGCTATAGAGTTCGCTTAAGCGTAGACTTTCCATCTCTGGCGGCATCATTTGGAAGGCGGTCCGGTAAAAAGAATCGGCCCGGCTCAACCGCTTCATCTGCAGCAGTAGATCCGCCTGATTTTGGAGGTGCAGGCTGCGTTCACGGGGAGCTAAGGTGGCCCAATGCTCTCGCATTTTCCGGCTGTAGTAAAAAGCTGAGTCCCATTCTTTCTGAACCCGGAAGTAATTTGCCAGGTTATTGATAGTCCGCTGCTCCAGCTTAACGATACCGTACCTTTTTGCCCTGCGGAAAGCCTTTCTAAACCAATTGCCGGCCAGACTATCCTGGTCCATATTTCCATAAAGGATAGCTATATTGGTGTAAATATTGACCACCCTGGGCTTATCCAGCGCTTCCGATATTGCCAGTGCCTCTCGTAAATGAGTCATGGCCTCTTCGAATTTTCCCGAAAGACGGTACTGCAAGCCCAATTCATTTTGGGCCCGGGCTATGGCGCCGCTGTCCCGGCGAGCTTGGGCCATGCTGAGCAAACGGTGAAATACCGCCTGGCTTTTATCTGCCTCCCCGCCTTTACTCAAAGCGATACCCCGGTTGCGCAGTATCCGCTCGTATTTACCCGGCGCCGCTAGCGAATCCGCATATTCCAGGGCTTCCAGGTAATAGTGGGCCGCTCGCATAAAATGTCCTTCCTGGTATAGCGCATACCCCAGGGCAAACTTCCCCTCGTACTGCGCTTCCTTCGCTTCCAGCAGCAGCATTTGCTTGCCGTAATAACGCAGGCTATCGGGTTGATGCGCATTTTGACGACATTTTTTAAGGTACAAATCCAATTTTTCCGGAACTTGGCCTTTCAGCCCAACTACGCCCAGCACCCCCATGAACACCCCCAGTAAAAAACCTCGCCTTAACCCTCCACCCATTTCCTTATTGATTTTATTTAAGTATCCCGTATTTGCTCCACTAAGTCGTCAAAAATATAAAAATACCTCACTTCTTTTGGGAGGCTTGCTCAGCTTAATGCTCTCCTGCCAGTCTTCAGGACCTCCCGCCCACCAGGCCCATAACGCTCCGCCAGCAGCCCTCCATTACCTCGCCTTAGGCAATAGCTACACCATCGGCACCGCCATCCCAAACCAGCAGCGATACCCCAGCTTACTAGCGAACAGCCTAATGCAAGCCCACCGGTACAAGACCACCTACCTGCGCATCATAGCCCGCAATGGATGGACAACGACCGATTTACTACGGAGCCTGGATACCAGCCGGGTGGACAGTAATTATCAACTGGTGACCCTCCTCATTGGGGTCAATAATCAGTATCAGGGCCTCCCCCTTCCCCTATACCACCGGGAAATGCGCCTGCTGATCCAGCGCGCTATTGACCACGCCCAGGGAGAGCCTTCTCGCGTATTGGTAATCAGTATCCCCGACTGGAGTGCCACCCCTTCTGGGCGGGGCCAGCATGACTCCATAGCAGCGGCCATAGACCGTTATAACGCGGTAAACCGCCACCTCAGCGATTCCCTGGGCACAGGCTATGCGGCCATAACCGCTCTTAGCCGCACCGCTCGGGGCCATCCAAACTTAGTGGCCCCCGACTCCCTTCATTTTTCCGGGCTTATGCACCAGCGCTGGCTACCCTTGCTCTTCCGCCGCAGCGATTCCCTTCTACGCCGGCACTGGTAGCTCCAGGGTAGGCCTACCGGCCAAATGTGATAGCGGCCCCCTGCTTAGTTTCCTAAATTAATGGTGGGCCCGGAAAGGACCTTTGAAGGACCAGGCCTCCGATTTGCGGCAATTGCTCTACCCTCCCCGCCATCGCTGTAAAGACGAAGAAAACCTGCCCCCACGTACGTACCAAAACATCTTTAAACCCTCTAGCGCAAATGGATCAGCTGATCTTCCACCGGCTGGGCCCCTACCGGGAGCTTATTATGGCGGTAAAGTTTACGCAGCTTTACGCCGTAGCGCTGGGCTATCTGGTACATTGTTTCCCCGGGCTCTGTTACGTGATAGGGCGTATCTCGATGCGCCTTGTTGCGCTTAGGCTGTATGTACAAGCGCTGGCCCGGCACCAGCTCCGCGTCATAGCGGAGCTCATTATACTTGAGCAGATCCCGGGGGCGCTTATCCAGCACCGCGGCCAGGGATTCAAAGGTATCGCCGTCCCGTACCCGGATATAATCCACGCGGTTGGCCGTTTCCTTTACAGGCATGGGGGGATCAGGGGAATCAAATAGCTGCCAGCCCCCCTCCGCTTCTTTTTCCTGTTGAGCTATCGCTTCCCTGGCTTTTTCGCGGGGGGATCTTATTTGGTCAAACCGGTGCAGCTCATAGCGCTCAATGAGGTCAATAAGCCGGCGATGGTAGCGAGGATCAGTAGCATAACCGGCTTTTTTGAGCCCTTTGGCCCAGGCCTTATAGTCGGTCCGATCTTCCGTAAAGAGCTCCTGATAGCGCGATCGCTGGGCCAGAAAAAGCGAATGATCGCGAAAGCTTTCCCGGGCATTACCATAGGAGCGGAAGCACTCGTCTTTTTTATCATCATCACGGTACACCGTTTTCCCGTCCCAGTCCTCGTGGCATTTGATACCAAAATGGTTTTTGGCCTCCCGGGCCAAATAGCTCTTCCCACTACCCGATTCCAAAATACCCTGGGCCAGGGTAATGC
Organism: uncultured Bacteroidota bacterium; assembly: GCA_913056475.1. GTDB lineage: Bacteria > Bacteroidota > Bacteroidia > Flavobacteriales > Schleiferiaceae > CAJXMS01. Next base: position 27,835 of record CAJXMS010000001.1, on the reverse strand, counting down.
TGGCAGGAATGCTGTAGAGCTGCATTTCTTTTTGGGCTACCTCGCTCCATTTTTGGATGTAGGCCTCCGTATTGTTCTGGGCCGCCAGCGAAGAGACCAGGCAAAGCCCTAGCAGCAGGTTTGCTTTGGCGATTTTATGCTTCATAGTTGAGGAGAGATTGGCCCTTCCGGGCGCGTTGTTCATTTATACCTTGAATACCTTGTAGCCCCCCGGTATGGATCACCAGCAGGCGCTGCCCGCCTTGCCAACGGCCAGAATTAAGAAGGTCACTTAAACCAAAAAAAAGTTTACCGGTGTACACGGGATCCAGGGGGACCCGGTATTTTTGGTAAAAATCGTTCATAAAGGCAATTAAGGCATCATTCACACGGGCGTAGCCGCCCAAGTGGTAGTCGGTCACCAGCTGCAGCTGTTGCCGCAGTTTCTGGCCGGCTTTCTGAGGCCCTGCTACTTTCTCTTCGTAAGCATAGGCCCAGGAGGCGATCGCTTTTTGCAAAAATAAGCCTCCCTTTAAAGCAGGAAAAACCCAGAGAGGAACGGCCCAGGGAGCCATGAGCAATCCCGCTGCGGTGGTACCCGTCCCCGCGCACACGGCTACGTCGGTAAAATAGTGGGGCCTTTCTAGCTCCTCATATAACGCGCGTACGCCTTTTACGCCCAGGGCGCCTTTTCCGCCTTCCGGAATCACCAGGGCCTGGGGTGCCCATTCGCGCAGCCCTTCTAAAAAAGTGGGGTCGTCTTTGAGGGCGTAATCGCTGCGTTTTAGGGGGAGCAGGCGCATGCCCTGCCGCCGACAATAATCCAGCGTGGGGTTATGCGTCACCTCTTCCCCCCGCACCAGCCCGGCCGTAGCAAGGCCCAGTGCCCGGCCCAGGTAAGCGGTAGCAGCCAGGTGGTTGGAATAAGCTCCGCCGAAAGTCAGGAGCTCCTGTGCTCCCTCGCGGCGCGCCTGTTCGGCAAAATAGCGCAGCTTACGCCCCTTATTGCCGCTTACCACCGGATGGATTTGATCGTCCCGCTTTACCCAAATCTCCACGCCCTGCCACGTATCCAGGTACTGGAGGGGAGATGGCAATTTTAGTTGAGCCTGCATCATGGCTCAAATCTACGATAGGCCCCTCCAATTGCGTTTCGGAAATTTGTAACCCTAATGTTTAGCTGCCGCCTCCTTGCCCCCTTTGTATCCACCGATGCCCTCCTGGGCCGGCTGGTGCTCATTTTTGGCCTAATGGGGGCGGGCTGCGGCCAAACCAATGTCGATATTATGGAAAATGCGCCTACGGACCCACTCCAACAAAACCGCCTGGATCAATCCAATAACCCCTATTTGCTGCAGCACGCCGACAATCCCGTTTACTGGCAGCCCTGGGATACTACCGTGCTCGAAGCCGCCCGGGAGGTCGATAAATTGCTCATCATCAGCATCGGCTACAGCAGCTGCCACTGGTGCCATGTAATGGAGCACGAAAGCTTCGAGGATACCAGCGTAGCCGCGGTAATGAATGAGCACTTTGTGCCCATCAAAGTAGACCGGGAGGAGCGCCCCGATGTAGACGATGTATACATGACCGCCGTACAACTTATGACCCAACGGGGAGGCTGGCCGCTCAATGTGGTGGCCCTGCCGGATGGGCGTCCGGTTTGGGGGGCCACTTACGTTCCCCGCGAACAGTGGCTTCAGGTGCTCAAGCAGCTCAGCGCCTTGTACAAAGAAGACCCCACTAAGATGGAGGAATACGCCCAAAAACTACAAAGGGGTATCCAGCAGGTGTCTCTGGTAGAAACCAGCCAGGATACGGCCCTACCTCCGGTAGCGCTCGATGCGCTGGTGGCGGGCTGGCAAAAGAACTGGGATGTGCACTTTGGGGGCAGAGAAGGGGCTCCCAAATTCCCCCTGCCCGGGGCCCAGCAGTTTTTACTCCGGCTGGGCTTTACGCTCGGACACGAGGGCGCTACCGAACAGGCGCACCGTACCCTGGAGCACCTGGCCCAAGGAGGCATCTACGATCAGGTAGGTGGTGGTTTTGCCCGTTACAGCACCGACAGCCTCTGGAAGGTACCCCACTTTGAAAAAATGCTTTACGACAATGCCCAGCTGCTCAAGCTTTTTGCCCTGGCCCACCGGCATAGGCCCAAGGCCAACTACCAGCGCACGGTAGAGCAAACCGTGGCGTTTTTGGAACGAGAAATGGCGGGCCCCCAGGGAGGTTATTACGCGGCCCTGGATGCCGACAGCCCGGGCGGAGAGGGTCGCTTTTACACCTGGACCAAGGATGAACTCCAGCAGCATATCCCGGAGGCGGAATGGCCCCTTTTTGCCGCCTATTACCAAGTAAATGAACGCGGCTATTGGGAAGACGAACAGTACATTCTCTGGCGGGGGCAAACGGATGAAGCCTTTGCCAAAGCGCATAACCTCTCGCTGGAGGAGTTGTATTCGCAGGTTGATAAGTGGCGCCATAAGCTTTTAGCCGCCCGGGAAGAGCGAAGCCGGCCGGCCACCGACGATAAGCAGCTTACCAGCTGGAATGCCCTTCTGATCCAGGGCTTGGTAGCGGCCTACCGCACATTTGGCCGCCAGGCCTACCTGGCAAAAGCGGAGGACTGCGCCCGCTGGATAAAAGAGCAGCAAATGCGGGAAAACGACCGCCTGTGGCACACCTACCGCCATGGAAAAGCCTCCGTAGAGGGGCTGCTGGAAGACTATGCCCAGGCCAGTGCCGCCTGGCTGGACCTGTACGAGGTGACGGGGAAGGAAGCATACCTGGAGCAAGCCCACCGCTGGGTGCAGCGGGCCCAAGAAAACTTCCGGGCGGAAAACGGATTCTACGACATCCGCCCGAAAGAAGACAACACCCTGATAGCGAGAAGCCAGGAAACGAGCGACAACGTAATACCCAGCGCCAATGCCGTAATGGCCCAAAACCTCTACCGGCTGAGCCATTACCGGGGGGAGCAAAAGGACCGGAAAGAAGCAGAAAGTATGCTGGCGGCCCTGGTGCCCCAACTCCGCCAACATCCCGAAAGCTATTATGCCTGGGGAGATTTGCTGCTGAATTATCAGGCGCCGCATTACGAAATAGCCATAACGGGGCCGGAAGCCATGGAAAAACTCCTGGCCCTGGGATCCTATTACTTGCCTCACTGCCTCATATCTGCCAGTACCCAGCCCAGTGAATACCCCCTACACCAAGGGCGATTCGATGCGGAACGAACCCGCCTGTACGTCTGTCAGCTGGGGGCTTGTAAACTGCCGGTAACGGAGCCCGCAGCAGCGGTGGAGCAGCTCCGTTCCCGCTGGAAGAAGGCTGATGAATGAGCCCCTGGTAAGCCTGGTGATGCCGCTGCGCTACGCGGCCCGCTTTCTACCGGCCATGCTGGATAGCCTCCAGGAGCAAACTTTAATGCAATGGGAGCTGCTCATGATACTGGACCGGGCAGACAGCGAGACAAGCCGGCTGGCCCGGGAGGCAGCCGACCACGATGGGCGCCTGCGGGTGCTCGAAAACCGGGGACGGGGCATAATACAAGCCCTGGAAACAGGACGCCTTAACGCCCGAGGCTGGGCGCTGGGGAGGCTGGATGGCGATGATAAACTGCCTAAAGAGCGCCTGGCGCAAATGCTGGCAGCGCTCCAAGAGGGAGAAAGGAACACCGTCGTAAGTGGCGCGGTGCGCTATTTCTCAGCTGCGGGCTCGGTGAGTCCCGGCTACCGCCGTTATGAGGCCTGGCTGAACGCCAACTTGAGGAACCGCCGCGCCTGGCGTCAGGTATACCGCGAGTGCCTGGTAGCCTCGCCCAACTGGCTCATGCGCAGAAGAGAATTAGCCCGGATAGGTGGCTTTCGAGGCCTCCAGTATCCGGAGGATTACGACCTGGTGTTTCGCTGGTACCGGCGGGGCTTTAGGCTTAAGGCCTTGCCCGAAGTGACGCTTTACTGGCGGGAGCACTCCGAGCGAACTTCTCGCCGTAGCTCTTACTACCAACAAGGCAGTTTTTTCCAACTTAAAGTTACCCGATTTACTCAATTAGACTGGAGCCCCCAAAAGAGACTGTACCTTCTGGGGGCGGGCCAGAAGGGAAAATGGGCCGCGCGGGTATTAAAGGCCCGGGACGTATCTTTTCGGTGGTTGGATCGGTATCCTTATCAGGCGGGAGGAGCGCGCCGGAAAGTGCAGGATCATTCCCTCCTCCCGCTGGAAGCCCTTGAAGCGGGGGGGCAAGTGCTGGTAGCCGTGTACCCTCCCCTGCCGCAGCGGGTGGCTTTAAATACCTTTTTGGAAGAGAAGGGCTACCGGGAAGGCTTTGATTACTGGTACCTGTGAGCCTTTAGCGGCGTAAAAGATCACGGGGTTTCCCGGCCATGAAATCTTTCAGGTAAAAGGGCTCGAAATAGGCCAAATCTTCCGCTTGCAGCAGGGAGCGATTGCGGCTGATATAGCTGGCCAGCGTGGCAGCCTGGGGATCGAAATGGGGTTTGAGCAGCACCTTGTCCTGCTGATACCACTGGCGAAACTTGGCCACCCCATCTCCCAACAAGATAAGGCGCCCGGTAGGCTGGCGCCATTCTTGAAGACTATGCGGCTCCATGATCCGGGCCTGAACAGGGGCTATTTCCCGTCCCTGGCCATCGTACCCGGCCAGGTATACCTCCTGGCGCCGGGCATCCAGCATAGGCAGCAGGCGATCTTCTGCGTTTACTTTTAGGGAGCTTTCCTCACGGCCGGCCTGAGCCAGTAAGAAAAGACTGGTGGCACTGTAAAGGGGCAAACCCAGGGGCCAGCAAAGGCCCTTGGCCGCGGCCACGCCTATACGCAAGCCCGTGTAGGAACCGGGGCCCCGCCCCACGGCTACGGCAGACAGTTGTTTTGGCTTAACGCCCGCCTCCCTTAGGACGGCCTGCATAAAAAGGTGCAGTTTTTCGGAATGAATATATTGCTCGCTTCGCTCCCGCCGTTCGGACAGTATGCGACCGGCGTCATCCGCCAGGGCTACGGAACAGGTTTTGGTGGAAGTTTCCAGCGCGAGGAGCATAGCAAAAGGGATTAAACCGGAAAAAGCCGCCGAAGGAAGCCGGCCGGAACGTCTTAAACGGGCTCTTTAAAAAGTAAAGGCAAGGACGGCGTTAATTATCTTCTTCTGCATTTTTTGGCGTAGCATCCTCTTCTTTAACCTCAATATCTTTTCCGTCTCTCAGCTCACGGCTCACGGCGCTGTAAGGGCCGCTGATGATGGTTTGCCCTTCTTCGAGGCCCTTTTTTACCTCGATGAAGTCCTGGTCCTGGATGCCGGTGGTCACTACCTGCAGGCGGGCCTTATTGCCGTCTCGTAGGAAAACCACCTCAAATACCTCATCCACTTCTTCCTCTTCCCCGAGCGAGGAAGCATCGAAGCGCTTGCCATCCGCGGTATCGGTGCGGGTGGTGACGGCCGCCACGGGTACGGCCAGGACATCGTCTTTGCGCTGAGTGATGATCTCTACGGAGGCAGTCATGCCGGGCCGGAAAGGAGACTGCTGGCCTCCCTTGAGCATAGCACGGTAGGAAGTAGGTAAGATGCGCACCTTCACTTCGTAGTTGGTTACCTGATCCACGCTGGTGGTCTGCAGGTTGGCGGAGTTGGCTATTTCCGTAACCACACCCTTAAAGGTTTTATCCAGGTAGGCATCTACTTCAATACGGGCCGTATCGTTTTTCTCCAGACGGATGATGTCGTTTTCGTTTACCTGCACCACCACTTCCATATTTTCCAGGTCAGAAACGCGCATGATCTCCGTCCCCGCCATTTGGGCGGTACCTACCACGCGCTCCCCTACCTCAGAATTCAGCAGGGTAACAGTTCCGGCCTGGGGGGCGTAAATGGTGGTGCGCTCCAGATTGTCTTGCGCTTCTTTAAGGCTGGCCCGGGCACTTTCGAGCTGATAGCGGGCGCTTTTGACACCCAGGCGGGCCACATCGTAAGCCCGCTGGGATGCGTCAAATTCAGCATCGCTGATGACGTTTTTTTGATGGAGTTTTTTGTTGCGTTTAAAGTTTTTTTCCGCCTCCAGCAGCTGGGCTTCGGCAGAGGCTTTGGAGGCCAGGGCCGAGTTTACGGCGGCCTGCGTCCGATTGACGGCGGCCTGAAAAAGGTCGGGGTTGATCTTAACCAGCAGGTCGCCTTTTTCCACCCTTTGGCCCTCTACCACGGGTAAAGCAATGATCTCACCGGACACTTCCGCACTGATTTTCACTTCCACTTCCGGTTGGATCTTACCGCTGGCCAAAACGGTCTGGGTGATGTTTTGCCTCTTCACTTGGAAGGTTTCTACAGACAAGCCTTCGGCTTGCCCTATCCACCCTTGCTTTTTGGCCACCACCAGTAAAACCAGCACGGGGATGCCTATGAGGAGGCCTATTTTTAGTTTCTTATTCATCTTGAAGTACCACTTGATTGGTTAGATAAAACTCCAGCACCTTCATTCGGAAAATAAAGTCATAACGAGCCTGGAGCAGCTGGGAACGGGCCTGGGTGTAATTATTCCGGGCAGTCTCAAAATCCAGTTGATTGAGCGCCCCTACTTCGAACCGTTCCCGGGCATATTCGAGGGCTTTTTGGCTGGCATTTTCTGATTTACGGGCGGCCCGTAAACTTTGATAGGCACTTTTGGCGTCGGCATGGGCTTGGTAGATGGTTTGGCGCAGCTCATTGACGGTTTGCTGGTAGTTTAGGTCGGCTATTCGCTTACCAATCTCAGCATTTTGCACCTGGTTGCGCACGGTCATGCGGTTAAAGATGGGGATGTTGAGATTAACGCCCACGAACTCGTTTACGTTATCGCTTACCTGATCGTTTAGGGGTTTGGTTCCATCGGTAACGGGAAAGACCTGGGGCTGGAGGGTGGTAACCAGCTGTCCGGTGGACTGTACCTGACCGATGGGAACCAGTTCTTCCCGTGTATCCACCACATCCGGTATTTGGTCTGAGTAATTGGTGCCTACCTGGGCCACCAGGCTAAGGGAAGGCAAATAGCCGGCCTGGGCTATTTTTATGCTTTTTTCCCTGCTAAGCTGCCGCAGGCGGGCGGCCTTTACTTGCGGTTGATTATCCAGGGCCGTTTGGAAGATTCCCTCGGGAGAACGGCTCACCAGGGCTTTGCTGGGGATGGGAATATCAGGATCAGCGATGGCAAAGTCTTGTGGGTCTTCCAATTGTAGGATATTGGCCAGTTGCAGCTCGCTGATCCGCACCTGGTTGCGTGCTTCTACCAGGCTTTGTTCATCCCGGGCCAGCTGGGCTTCCAGTTGAAGCAAGTCGCCCTGGGGAGCGGCGCCCGCTTCTACGAGGTTTCTGGTTCGGCGAACCTGGGCCTGTGAGTTTTGCACCTGTTGGGCCGCCACGTCAGCAATTTCTTGATTGAGCAAGATCTGAAGGTAAGCACTGGCCACATTGAGGCCTATGTCATACTGAGCCTGCTCATAATCGGCCAGGGCAGCACGGTAGTCCAGCTGGGAGCGGCTGATGGTGTTATAGAGCCGCCCACCCTGGTAGATGTTCCAGGAGGCCTGGGCTTGTAAATTAGCGGTTTGGCGATTGGCCTGGCTTATTTCGTTGGTTACGGGGTCGATATTAAGACCAAAATTCCAACCATAATTAAAGCCGCCGGAGATGCTGGGGGCATAGTTCCATTGGGCAGACTGGAGGTCGTTTTTGCGTTGGCGCGCCTGCAGCTGCGTCCGCTTTACATTCAGGTTTTGCTCCTGGGCATAGGTAACACATTCTTGCAGGGTCCAGGTGCTGTCTGGCGGGGTAGGGCTCTTTTGGCCGGAGGCCAAATGTAGAAGAAGGCCGAGGAAAAGGCTACCTAAAACTCGATGCGAATGGGACATAAATAGCAATCGTAGAAGAATGCACAAATATAGCGTAATGCCCCGGGGTGAATCTTAAAAAAGCGTTAGCGTATGGATTTACTTTTTCGGTGGCGATGCAGGGCAAAACCCACGGCCCCCATAAGGACGTAGGGGATGGCCATCAGGTAGAGGATGCCCTGATTGAGGCCATCGGCCACGCTGCTGCCTCCATCCCGGCTGGTTTCGGCCACGGCTTTGCACATGGCGCACTGGGCATCGGCCGGAAGGCTAAGCCCCAGGGCTAACAACAGGACGAGGATATGGACAAGACGAATTTTCATATGGGCAAAATTAATCAATAGTAAGGCTGCATGAAAAGGTACACCAGCACGCCAGTAACGGCCACGTAAAGCCAAATGGGAAAGGTATACTTTACGATGCGGCGGTGCTTTCCGTACTCACCGGTATAGCCGCGGAAGATGGCGAGCATGGCCAGGGGCAGAACGGGTACACTTAATAAAATATGACTGATGAGGATGAAAAAATAGAGCGGGCGTAACCACCCTTCCCCGCCGTAAGGGGTGGGATCCGCATTGATTTTACTGATCACATAAGAGACTAAAAAAACCGCCGACAGACCAAAGGCCGCCATCATAACACTGCGGTGGGCGGCAATTTTGCGCTGGGAGATCAGATAAAGACCTGCCAGAAGCAGCACGGCGGTAGTCCCGTTGAGGAGGGCATGGAAAGCGGGCAGGGTACCGGGGTGTATGCCGAGGTCGGCTTTAAAAACATCGGGGAAGAGGATCAGCACGGCCACCACCAGGGGAACCGCGATGGAAAGGGTCAGTATAAGCGGGAGGGCCCAACGATCGGGATTAGCAGGCTTGGTCATTGTCATTCGTTCCTTTTTTCGGCCGCTTTCGAGGCTTCATATTCCTGTACGGACTTCCACTTCTCGTACTCTGCTATTAAAACCTTGATATCGTCTTTTAGTTTATTGACCTCCGTTTGACTGGTACCGTCATAGACCCCTTTAAGGTTGCCCCTGTCGTCGCGTCGGCTGCGGATGCGTCCCTGCCAGTCTACCAGCACCAAGTACTGCGAGTGCATAAAGCCGCCGGGGGCGGTACTATCTTCCAGGGCATTGAGAAAATAGTCGGGGGCGGTGTTATAGATGCTGTCTTTGGGGCCGGTAAGAAAGTGCCAGCGGCCTGGCTGGGCTTTCATTTTTTGGGCATAATCGCGCAAGACAGCGGGGGTGTCATGGGCAGGATCAACGGAGAAAGAGAGTATCCGGAACTGTTCGTAATTCTCAAAGCGCTCCTGAATTTGCTGTACCTGGTAGTTCATGGCCGGACATACCGTGGGGCAGGAGGTGAAGAAGAAATTGGCTACGTACAGATGGCCCCTTAGGTCCTGGGAGGTAACGGTGGTATCATACTGATTGGTGAAGCCAAAAGGGGGAATTTGATAGGGTACGGTATCGCCTTCCGCCGTTACCTGGGGAGGCCCTACGTAGTCCAGGGTTTGGAAGAAGTTTTCCTCGCTGTTGTAGACAAAGATGAAATAAACCAAAAAGGGCAGCACCAGCAATATCAGCAGCACTGCCCTTTTGGTAAGAGAAGAAGTAAAGGCCATATTATTGCTGAAGGAACTGATTTAGATACGCCCCTTCTGTGAGCAAAATAAATGCCAAATAAGGGATAAGGATAAGTACGGGCAAGGCAATGGTCCATACCAGGTTACTCCTTTCAAATTTAAGGTGCATGAACTCGGCTACGATGTAGTAAGCTTTTAAGATGGTAAGGACTATAAAGATGATGTTGAGCAGGGAAGTACCCAGTAACTCAAACATCAGAAAAGGCGGCTTGATGATACCCAAGACTACCTCAACGGTAGTAACGATGAGCAGGATCCAGAATACTTTCCAGATCCAGCCCGTGCCTTCAGGGCTTTCGTGGTGCTCGCTGGGAAGGTTATGATTTTCAGACATGCTAATGCGATTTGAGTATGATTAAGCGCAGGGGCGCACGGTTATACCAGGTAAAAGAAGGTGAAAACAAAGACCCATACCAGGTCCACAAAGTGCCAGTAAAGGCCCACTTTTTCTACCATTTCATAATGCCCCCGGCGCTCGTAGGTCCCTTTGATCACGTTTATGAAAATGATAATATTAAGGATAACGCCGGAGAGAACGTGGGTACCGTGAAAACCGGTCACGAAGAAGAAGAAGTTGGCAAAAAGGTTATTGCCATATTCATTTACCCGCATATTGGCTCCTTGCACCACTTCGGCATCGGCCATTAAGGAGGCGGCTTCCGATCGTTCCAGGCGCTGGCCTTCTTTACCGGGGTACATGAGGGTGGCATTTTTATTTTGGGAGAAGGCCTGCCGAATTTGCTCCGTATTGAAATGGGCATGGGGAGCATCATGGGGTCTTTTCTGCCCGTTTACCAGTTCGTAGAGGCTCATGATCTCCCCCGTTCCGCCGGCGGAAGTGAAATACAATACACTGGAATCCTTTATCTGAACGGCTCCTTTGGCGCCTTTAATGAAGTGATACCACTCGTAGGCCTGGGAGCCGAGGAAAGTAAAACCACCTATGATGGTGAGTCCTAGCCAAAGAACAACCCCTTTTTTGTTCATATGGTGGCCCGCATTTACGGCCAGTACCATGGTAACCGAACTCAGAATGAGGATAAAGGTCATCAGGGCGACGAAGAGGAGGGGATGATCGCCGGAGAGAAAAGGGAAGTGCGTGTATACATTTTCGGCCACCGGCCAGGTTTCTTCGTAGCGAAAGCGGAAGAGCCCTACCGCCGTAAGAAAACCGGAAAAGGTAAGGGCATCAGAGATCAGGAAAAACCACATCATCAGTTTTCCATAACTAGCCCCAAAAGGCTGGCGCCCCCCACCCCAAAGTGGGGTGTTTGATTGCTCAATTGCAGCTCCGTTGGCCATGTGCGTAATTTTTTTGCAAGTTTAGCGAATAAAAGATAAAAAAAGGAAGAGGTAAATCCAGAGGCCATCCAAAAAATGCCAGTAGATGCCACTTACCGCTACGCCTTGAGAATCTTGGGCCGTATACTTCCCCAGACGGGCCTTATGCAGGGTAAATAAAAGCACAAAAAGCCCGGAGATAAGGTGAAGCCAGTGGAGAAAGGTGATGACATACACCCAGCTAATGGCCGTATTGCTTTTGGGCCCGGTAAAGAACAAGCCTCGGTCGAGCAGGTCTTGCCAGCCATAGTATTGAAGAAAGGCAAAGGAAAATCCCAGGAGAAAGGTGAGCACGAGGGCCAGCAGCCCCGTTTGCCGATAGCCACGCCGGAATCGATTTACGGCCCAGATCATAGTAACGCTGCTGAGCAGTATAACCACGGTGGCGGCGGTAAACTCCGTAGGCAGGGCAAACTGCAGCCATTCATTATCGGCCAGGAGGGAAGAGCGGCTTACCACATAGCCACTGGTGAGCCCGGCAAAAGTCATAGCAATGCTGGCTAAACCTACCCAGAGGAGGGGCTTTTGGACCTTCTTTTTTTGTTCGGGTAGGAGTTCAGCCACGCCTAAATGAATTTATCGATTACGTAAAGTAACTGTAAGAGGGGCAGGTACACCACACTGCCGATCATAAGCCGGCGGGCATCTTGCTTTTGACGTCCCCGGGCCAATTGTACCGCCAGAACCAGTAGAGCCAAGCCGAGGAGTAAGGCCACCACCCCTCCCCAAAGCGAGAGGGTGAGGCCACCGGTCAAGCCCCAGGCCGGAAGGATGGAAACCGTAACCAGCGCGATGGTGTAAAGGATGATTTGCCGGGCGCTTTTCGCATCGCGTTTACCGGAGGGAAGTAAATTATAGCCCGCCCGGCCGTAGTCATCATAGGCCACCCAGGCTATCGCCCAAAAGTGAGTAAACTGCCAGAGAAACTGAATGGCAAATAAGGTACCCGGCTCAACGTCGAAGTCATTGGTCGCGGCCACCCAGCCCAGTAAAGCGGGGATTGCACCGGGAATAGCCCCCACGAACACCGCCAAGGGGCCGCCTGCCTTTAAGGGCGTATAAACCACGGCGTAGATAAACAAGGCGCCGGCGCCAAATGTGAAAGCCAATGGATTGATCAGGTAAAGCAAGAAAAGCCCCACAAGAGCCATGAGCGTAGAAGCTATCATGGCCTCCATTACCGAAAGCCTTCCCGTGGGAATGGGCCGGTTTTGCGTGCGCTGCATTTTTTTGTCCCGATCGCGTTCAATGACCTGATTAAAACCATTGGCACCACCCACTACCAGGTAGCCCCCCAAAGACAGGAAGAGCAAGGGCAACCATTCCAGGGTTCCGGCCCCTAAAAAATACCCGGCCAGCGCAGAATAGACCACACTAAGGTTGAGCCGGGCTTTGGTAAGCTCAGCTACGGCTGCCCATTTAGCGGGGTTTAAAAGGGCCAGAGCATGCGTGCGGGACTGCGCCAATTAGGGGAGGATTTTGAAAGGGCAAAAGTACAGCATGGGGAAGCGTTTCCCAAGATAGAATGATTCTAACTTAGAATCTTTCTAAGCTTTTTGCTTGACGATAAACCAGGGATTGAGTAAGTCCGCTTTATTGTACTGAAGCGGGGTTTCGCCATGCTCGGCTTGATAAATTTCCAGGCCACTCTCTTTGGCAATAGCGTGGCCGGCGGCGGTATCCCACTCCATGGTGGGGGCAAAGCGCGGATAAACATCGGCGCTTCCCTCGGCCACCATGCAAATTTTGAGGCTACTGCCGCGGGATACGATTTCGAGATCGGGATGCTCCCGGCGCATGTTATCAAAAAAAGCAGCCGTTTCTTCGTTCATATGGCTACGACTGCCTACCATGGTAAAGGGCCGCTCCTGCTTTTCGGGCAGCGGGGTGGCCTTGGCGGTAAGTTCGTCCCAGCGCTCAAAATCTTCGCCATGGGCAGCTTGATCCAGCCGGAAAGCCCCCAGGCCTTGCCCCGCGAAATAGAGGGTTTCCTCCACGGGGACAAAAATCACCCCCAATACCGGAACCCCTCGTTCTACCAGGGCAATGTTTACGGTAAACTCCCCATTTTGCTTAACAAACTCCTTGGTTCCATCGAGCGGATCTACAATCCAGAGGTCCCGCCATTGCTCACGGTCGGCGTAGGGTATATCCCTCCCTTCCTCACTGAGGATTGGAATTCCCGTAGGCTTTAGGGCCTTACTTATAGCATTATGGGCCCGCTTGTCCGCAATGGTGAGGGGCGAATCGTCTTCTTTGTACTCTACGGAGAAGGCACCTTCGTATATTTCCAGAATTTCCACACTGGCTTGGCGCGCCGCGGCAACGGCGTCTAATAAAAGAACTTTGGTTTCGGTCTGTTCCATGGGAATATAGTTGATGAGACTAATTAATATTTATCCGTACGCTCGCGTGTCTCGTCTAGTAAGTTCAGGAAAGAGGCACCAGTAGGACGCCGAAGGGGGCAGTCTCGCCACTGGCGAGATGCGCATTTTGAGGGCGAACTCCACGCCGCCGGTGAGACTAGACTTTCTAGACCTACACTCATTAAAAAAGGCCCTGACTGCGCAGGGCCTTTGGTTAAGCAATTATGGGCTATTTTTTTATTGAAGCTTAGCGTTAATGGGCAGGGTAAAACTCATGCGCACCGGGCGTCCCCGTTGCTTGGCGGGCGTCACTTTGGGCATAGATTTTACCACGCGAATGGCTTCCTTATCAATCATCGGATCTACTCCGCGGACTACTTCGATATTGGAAAAGTCGCCATCTTTCTCGACGATGAAGCTCACGTATACGCGCCCTTGAATGCCCATTTGCTTGGCCATTTCCGGAAACTCAAAGTTGCGGCCCACGTACTTCATGATTTGCTGATTGAAGCACTGCTTTTTATCGCTCGCATCTTCACAGCCCGGGAAAACGGGAACAGATTCAACAACCGCGAAATTTAGCACCTCGGAAGATTGTTCCTGTTCCATTTCGATGGGCTCTACCTCTTCCATCATATCGGTTTCGGTAGATTCTATTTCGAGCTCATCATCGAGCTCTACGTCATCTTCTACCACCTCGATCACTTCGGGTGGCGGCGGTGGCGGAGGTGGGGGCGGCTTGGTTTGTCGTTGTGTAATGGGGACTACTTCGTCTTCCACGTCTACTTCTACTTCTCCCAGATCCTTGGCTTGCTTCTCGTAGGTTTTGTATTGGATCAGGAAGATGCACAAGAGCAGGGCCACGACCAATCCCGACTGTAAAAAGAGGGAGCGGTAATTTTCCAGGTCCGCTTTGGCTGACTTCTTAGGCTTCATGCATATTGGTTTGAGGGGTTAAAGATATTGATATTCCCATCAGTTATCCAAAAAGAGAACGGGTCTTTTGGCTGTTTCGTGTGGCAGGGGGCCTCTTTTAAGCCATTCCCTTTGCTTTTGGGCCGGCTTACTCCTTTGGCCGTCAGGCCTTTTTAAACACTTGGTGCACCCCGCGCAGCAGTATCAAGATGAGCAGTGCGCCCAGGGCATTGGCCCAGAAATCGGACCATTGTGCGGCTCTTCCCGGTACCAGGGTACCTTGCAAGATCTCGATGAGGCCTCCGTAGGCCACACAGAGGAATAAAATCAGGGCCTGCTGCCGCAGGCTCAGGCGCCGATTGATCTGGAAGCGCTGAAAACCAAGCACCAACAGGAATGCACTAAAGAAATAAATGGCGGCATGGATGTAGAGGTCATTGAGGGCGCGCATATTGTCGGGCAGCTGATCGGAAGGGAGCAGCGTGAAATACGACAGGATTAAGCCCCAGACCAAAGCCGGCATAAAGTACTGCCAAGACGGGGGTTTTGCGCGGGAAGACACTACTCTACGGTGGCCTGGTAATCGGCAGCGCTCATAAGGGCTTCGGCTTCGGCGGGGTCGCTCAGTTTGATCTTTACGATCCAGCCTTTTTCGTACGGGTCCTCATTGACGAGCTCAGGTGTTTCTTCCAGCTCTTCATTGAATTCGGTCACCTCGCCGGATACCGGCATGAAGAGGTCCGAAACGGTTTTGACGGCTTCGATGGAACCAAATACCTCTTCTTGATCCAGGGACTCGCCTTCGGTTTCTACTTCGATAAAGACAATGTCGCCCAACTCACTTTGGGCAAAGTCTGTAATGCCCACGGTAGCGGTATCTCCTTCAATTTTGACCCACTCGTGGTCTTTGGTGTACTTGAGTTGTTCTGGAAAATTCATTAGCAGGGATCTCTTTGCGGACAAATGTACAGCAATGGGGAAAATGGCCGGGGTTTTTGCGCCTTTATTTTAAGCTTAGCGACCGAGGTTAAGGCGGACACTGATGCCAAACTGGTTGGTGGTAAGGGGATAAGCCTGGGAGGTTTGAAATTCGGTCGCATTGAGATTGTAAAAGAGCTTGGCTTGCACCCGGCTGCTTATTTGGTAATCAGCAGAGAGCTTTACGGAGGTGGTGCGTTGACCCCCCGTAGGCTGGACCACGTCTTCCAGGATTTTGCGGATGATGGTAACATTATTGCGCAGACTCACGTCGGCTCTGAGTTCCAAATTGGATTGCGGAGAGGTTTTGCGCTTGCCTAATTTGACAAATTTAAGCTTTACGTCGGGAATTATATAGCCGGCTCCAATGACCCACTCCTGGCCGTAGGTTTCGGTTATCTGATTGTTGGTAAGGTTCAGCGCAATATTGCGATCCCGTTTATATTCCAGGCGGAAGGTGGTTTTGTTTTTCAGCTTGGCGTCAAAACCAATAAGGGGCGAAAACTGCTCGGAAATGGTGATGACCGAGATTTGATTGGGCTGGAGCAGATCGCCATTATTGTCCAGGGGCACCTGGAGGGGAAAGTCCTGCAGTTCCTTTTGCCGCAATAGATTGGTAGTGATATTATTAGCGGAGTAGGTGCTGCGGTAGGTGTGCTTAAGGACGATGCTCTGGGTCCACTTTTTGATAAAGTCCAGCTTATTGAGGCCATCGTAATTTATTTGCCAGTTGGGCAGTGGGGTCCGGCTTTCCACCCCCAAGTCATAATTTTCCACGCTATTGCCGGAGTAGGCGGCCAGGAAGGAGGTGATCAAAACGGGCTGGGAGGCTACGCTATAGTAGCGATAGCCATAATTGGAGGAGTCCGGACTACCGGTAAGCTCGGCCTCATAGCCCGTCACGGCAAGGTCGCCAGACTGGCCGGTGCGTTCCAGGCGATTGGCCAAACGGCGGGATACCGTAAGGCGGTTTTCTAAGAACTGCTCGTAGAGCGGGCTCTCAAAATCGGGGTTTTCTACACTGCTAAAGGCGGTATTGAGGGTGAAAAAACTAGTGGAAAAAGAACGCTGCTGAAAGGTGTTCTGGCTCTCAAAACCGCGATCGTAGGTCCCGTCCGGCTGAAGAATAGAGTCATTAAAGCGGAAAAATTCGCTGAGGTTGCTGGAGCTGTTTTGCTGCGCGGTAAGGATGATGCGGAAATCCTTTAACGGCTCTGCGGTAACGCGGAAGTTCATGTTTTCGGTAAAGGTGCGGTTGTATTGATTATTCAGGTCTTCATTGAGGACGAGCCAATCATTGCGAACGGCCAGTTCCCGGATGTCGCGCTGGCTTCCCGCCGTAAAGCCAAAGCCGGGGGCATAATTATTGGTAGGCGCGGAGAGGCCTACTAGCTGGGGATTATGGCGGAAGCCGGGCAAGATCTGTCCTTGGCTGCGGGAGTAGGTCCCGGATGCACTTTTGAGCAGCATTCCTACGCGGGCTGTTTGGGCCAGGATTTTCTCAAAGATACTGGGCTCCTCGTCGGTGGTATCTTCTTCGGTTTGAGGCTTGCGGTTTTGGGCACTTAAGTTGGCTCCGGGCCGGTCCAGGAAGTTGTTACGCCTGCGCTGCCCGCCGCCGCCCTTATTCTGATCTTGGCTCAAGACTTCTTTGAGGTAAGGCACCTTATTGTAGAGGGACCGGAAATTAAAGTTGCTATTAATACGAATTTGGCGGTTGTTTTGAATGGTGTTGCCGAAGTTTACGTTAAACTGATTATTGTTTCCGCCGGGGTTACCCGGATTTCCCCCGCCTGTATTGCCTTGTCTTTGCCGGGTGGTTTGGGACGGCGCGCGCCAGTCATAATCAGCCGTGTAGGTAGCACTTGCGGTAGCAAAGTCCAGCAGGGGGAATTTGCTCAGGGGCACTTCCCAGGTGAGGTTCATGGTTTGATGATAATTGATGGGACGGCCCAGATTGCGGAGGTTGTCCATCACCTCGGTGCGGTTGGAATCGCTATTGGGCGGCCCGGCCAGCTCGTCTACCCGGGACTGCATGCGGGCATTATAATCAAAGCGGAGGCTCTTGGAGAGGTCAAAGAGCATATTATAATCCCGGTTAAGGGTGAAGTTTTTATTGTAGGTGGGCTCCAGCTCACCGATAAGATTACTGGGGATATCGCTGAGCAGGGCGTCGGTGTTGCGCATTTGCATGCTGGTATAGCTGCGATTGGCTTTGAGGATAGCGGAAAAACTCTTAGGATAGAAGTAAAAATTAAAATCGCGGATAAAGGCCAGTTCCTGCGCCTGCAGCCACTTGATGTTCTTAAAGGGTTCTACCGAAAGGGGCTTGGTGCGATAGGTGTAGTTGATATTACCGCTGTGCTGTACCGAGCGATCAAAGACGGTATTGATATTCCGGCGAAATACCTCATTGAAGCTGTAGGTAAGGGAAATATTTTCCACGTCCCAGGGCATGGGGTTATTTTGGCCCTTACCACTGCGGGTCTTACGGACGTTGGTAAAATTGAGAGACCGCCTACGGGTGTAATTTTGCGCCGCCTCCTGGAGAGAGTCCTGGTCATTGGGGTTCTCAATATTATTGAGGGCCCGGTCAAATTCGATATCCGGATCCAGCGGGTTAAAACGAGGCGTGATCCACTCCTCACTGCGGCCAAAAAACATGGGGATACGCAGGCCGGATTCCTGGGAGAAAAATTTACCCAACTGGAAGCTGGACTGCAGGTTGTAAGCGCGCACCTCTTCCTGTTGGAACTCGGACACGTTTTGGTCCAGACTACCGAAACCCACGGTACTGGCCCGGCCACTAACGGAAACGTTGGCAAAATCGGCCAGCGTGGCGGCTACCCGGGCGTTGGCGGCCCAGCCGCCCTTTTGGTCAAACTCGGTAAGGCGGAGTTCATTGATCCAAACCTCAGCGCTTTTGGTAAGGCCATCGTCCCCATCGCCGGCCAGGCGTTTTTTGGGATTGCGCACCCCAATCAGCACCGTCCGCACATTGCCCAGGTTGGGCTGGCCCACTACGGTAACGTTGCCATTGAGGCGGGGCCGGGTAAAGGGATCGCTGATGGGCGCGCCGGTTTGATTATAAACCCGGTTTCGCTCCAGTTTCACCTCTTTGAGGATATCCAGCGGAAAGTCAAAGCGATTGGCCTGCGGCCAAACGTCATTCGGGTCTGAACTACCCCAGGGGGTAACCTCCATGGGGATCTCGTATTCATAATAGTTGAGGTTATAATCCGCGCCCAGGCGAATAAAAACCGTCAAATCGCCGTCCTGAAGATTATCGGTTTCGGCGGCACTTTCCAGGTGGGTAAAAAGCTTCATGCGTTTGTAAAGCCGCATGTCAAAGTCCAAGTTTCGAAATACGGCCCGGGCGTCCCCATCTTCCAGGCCCAAAATGCGGAGGGAGAGCGCTTGTTCGTTTTGCTGGTTGGCCGAAGTGGTGCCGAAGAGCACCTGCCGATCAATGCCGGGAGGAACCACGTAAGGAATGGGATTGCGCGATCCATTTTGCTCAATATTGACGGCATTCACCTCAAAAAGGGTGTTCTCCTGATCGTCCTGGCTGAGGCGCTCACGGGTTCCATCCAGGGAAAAGCGGTAGCGACGCCACTCGCTGCGCACGAATTCCATTCGGGCAAAACGCAGCACGACTGGCTGGGAGAAGTTTTTGAGAAACAGTCTTATAAAGCGAATGGAGCGAAAATCGCCGATATTGCCCACCGTTTTATCCGGGTTAAACACCGGCACTTTAAATTGAATCCATTCGGCCTGGTATTGATTGCCGTCGGGCTGCTCCGGGCTGGTGGTGCGGGTAATATTGGTGATGTAGTTTTTACCCACTTCATCGAGGTCTTCCGGCCGGAGACTGACCTTGTACTGGTAATAGCTTTCGGTTTTGCTCAGGGTTTGGTCCTGATTAAGGTCTTCAATGTCCGGTAGGTTGGTAGCAAAAGCGGTGACTCCGCCTACGGCGGTGGGGTCGCTATTGCCCTCCGGGTTATTATAATAGCGGTACCGATCCAGGATATCGGCGCCAGCCTGGTCGAGGTCATCACCGCGGTAATACTGGAAATTATCAGCAAAGGGGTCTTCCAGGGCTTGCTGATACGCCTGGGAGGCCTGTCCCAGCGAATTGGCAATGCGCTGCAAGTAATTGCTATACTGCGGATCACCCGCCCAGTTTTCTTCTTGCTCATCATCGATAAGGTCGTAGCCTACGTCCTGCAGGTCGCGGGCATTGGGGTCATTACCGAAAGCCACCACGGGCGGGCGTACGTTGGTAGCAAAGCCCCAGCGGGTAGAGTCCAGGCCCTGTTGAGTGCCATCGGTAGGGATACCATTTTCGATGGCCTGCTGGGCATCCTTGAGAATGTCCTCCGATATGCTGCCCAGGTTGATGTAGAAATCACCTCCATCGGGCGGGTCGTCGTTCCCCACAAAAGGATTAAGCATCCAGAACTGGACAAACTCTATGTTCTGCTGTTCAAAATTGGTGCTGTTAATACCCCGCATGATGCCAGCCCAGCGAGTCCCGGGGCTTTCCAGCTCGCCCTCCGTATTGATGCCCGCGCTCACTCCGGTGGGTGCCACGTCCAGGTTGTAGGGGCCTCTTTCGGAAGGATAATAAGCCAGGTCCAGCGTAGCCAGATTAAGGGGGGAGGACTGGTCCAGGTCCAGGTTGGGGAATACTTCTTCTATCAGCACCAGCCGCACATCATTGGTAGACTGGAGGCGGGGGTTGTCGGTGATATTGTCGGGGGTACGGGAGGGATTGTTGTGAAAGAGGGGGTCTATGGTGTACCAGGCGAGGCGGGCCCGGTTAAAGCCGGAGGCAATGGAATTCAGGTCGGCCTCGGGAAAAAGATTGGGCTGGCCGCCGGGAACACTGGCCAGCCGCCAGGGCATCGGGTTCCGAATGTCGATGGTGGTTTGGCTGCTTTCAAAGTCATCCAAATAAGTAGTGGGCTCATCCCCTATTTCGATACCCCGGGGCGAACCGGGCAGCATCCGGGCCACTTCGCCCTGAATGTTGATATTAGACTTCGCCTTGGTATCGATGAAAGGAATGGCATCAACAAAGCGGGTAAGGAAAGGGGCTTCTTTGTCGTAATTTCCGTTCACCCCTATCATGGTGTTGGCTATGGGTTCATCGCCCAGGTTTACCTTTTGAGTGAGGGGTTTTTCATTGAGGTGGACTACGGAAGCGCCCAGGTTTAGGTTGTCATTTACCCGGTAATCGGCGTTTAAGCCCGCAAAGGTTTTGGTTTGGAAGTTGAAAAGGGCGTTGTTCTCATAATTCACCTTAATGGGGATCCCGGAATTGAGAATCCCTTCATTGAGGATCTTTACGCGGCCCAGGTTATAATCTACGGTATAATCCTGGCCTTCGGTGAGCTGGGTACCGCCGGCGGTGACGCTTACCGAACCCCGCGGGATATTAAAGGCGTTCAGCTTTATTTCACTACTGGAATTGGACTTAAACTGGCCTTTGATCAGATATTTATTGAGGTTGGTCTGGTTTTGGGCCACAAAGCGGGTAGAGTCATAGAGCTCCGAGAAGACGTACTGCTCGCGCATTTCCTTGGTATTCAATTTATCCCGCAGATTGCCCCCAAAGGGTTCCAGAACGGGAAAAATAATCCGGCCATTCTGCGGCCTAATGGTAACGCCGGGGATAAAGTCAAAGAAACCATCGGGCGTGGGGTCGTTATTGTTATTGACCTTATCGAGTTCCATCACCCGCAAGAGCAGTTCATCGCGTAGGTTGGTTTCTGGTAAAAAGGGCACGGGGGTGCCGGTCTCGTCGTTGCGGTACATTACCTGCATCCGGAAGTCATTGGCGCTCACCTGAAAAGCGCTTAGGCTGTAGATGTTTTTCATCATCAGGTCCCACATGGGCAAGCTCACATCCAGAATGGTGCTTTTCAGCATTTTTACCACCAGATTTTGCGGCGGGCTTACCCCGTCGGTACTGAACTCTCCTACCTGAAAAGTGCGGCCATTGGCGGTGTACTGAAAAGCCACGGCCAGCACTTCGTCTTGGTTCAAAGGGCTATTAAGGGATACATAGCCCAGCTGCGGGTTGTAATCGTACTCAGAGGGGCGTAGTTTCCGGGCATTGGCCAGGTCTATATAATCGGTAGCTTCTTCGAAACCGGCCGCATTTAGAGCCGCGTTGGCCTGCCCTACCTGCCGTACGCCGGGGTAATTATTTTCCAGCGTGCGGGGCGCCAGATCGTTTACCAGGTTATCCGGTAAGTTTCCGTTGGTAGCCGTATTATCGAAAATATCGGGCCCCGGTAAACTGTCTTGCCGGTAAGCGCGCCCGCGATTTTCGCCCAGGTCCATAAAAGCAATGAGGTTACGCGTATCCTGGGTATTTTGGTTGGTATTGGTTACCCACACCTCTATTTTGGTGATTTGCACGGGGGAAGTTATCAGGGGCGCATTTTCCAGAAAATCTTCGTAATTATCCCGGAAATAGTGGGACAAGAAGAAGTGCTTATTGGCCTCGTATTCATCGCCCCAAATCTCAAACTCGGTGGTGGTGGCGCCGCCCTGTACATTCACCGACTGGGTTTGGCTTTGCTGTTCGGACACCACACTGGTAAGGGTCAGCTTGCCAAACTGAAATTGACCTTTAACTCCAAAAAGGCTCTGAGCCCCCGTAATTAGGGAGGAATTAACGGGCAGGTTCACATTACCCAGCTCCAGCTTTTTAATGATCTCATCTTCCTTTCCGGTGTACTCCAGTTTTACCTGGTTTTCGAAGTTGAAGGTAGCCTCCGTATCATAGTTAAAGTTGATCTTCATCTTATCGCCCACATTGCCGGTCACATTCATTTGAATGCGCTGGTCAAAATCAAAGGTGAAGGTGCTCCGGTTGCGCTCGGGGATGATGGGGTTATCGATTTTTTGGAGGCGCCCGCCAAAGCGCAGCTCCGCGTAGCCCTGCGGCCGGATATCGATGGTACTACTGCCAAAAATGCGGCGGAAAAATTCCTTGTCTACGGTTATTTGAGGGATAAGGCCATCACTATCTTGATCTTTATCCCCTTGATCGCCCGTATTTTGCTGGGCTTTAGATTTCCAGTAGTCGTTGGCCTGCTTACGCGCCACATAGTCCTGGTATTCCTCGGGGGTCATCACCATAGGTGGCTTAGGCTCCAGGCTGCCTATTTTAGTTACCACCTCGTAGAGGCCCGTTTCGGGATTAAAGCGAACCACTTCGCTCACATTACCGGGGCCACTTCCATAAACGCCCCCCGTTTGCCCCTGCTGGAAAGGATAGGGTAGGGTTGTATCGGGATCATTGGTATCGGATTTCGCCTGCTGGGGGAAGCTCATTTGGCCGTAGGCCAAATGTGCCCGCACCGGGCGAGCCGCCTGGAGGACCATAAGGAGCGGAACCCCTAGCAAGAATAAACTCCCTGAGAGCCTACCGAACATTATAACTTCTTGAGAGCGTTTTTAATAAGGTTTTCTACGCTGCTGCCCGGCTGCTCTTTCTCTACCAGGCGCAGTACGCGCTGGGCCTGCCGGCTGGGGTAGCCGAGGGTTTCCAGGGCGGAAAGGGCCTCGGCCTGCTGGCTGGCCCCGCCACTGGGCGCAGTGGCTTCTGCCAGCCCGATTTTATCTTTTAGGTCTATGATGATGCGCTGGGCGGTTTTGGCCCCCACCCCTTTTACGGCTTGGAGCGCTCCGGCATTTTCGGATCCGATGGCCTCCTGCACTTCAGCTGCACTGAGGCTGCTGAGGATCAAACGGGCGGTATTGCCCCCTACTCCCGAGACGGAAAGAAGCTGAGTAAAAATTTGGCGCTCGCTTTTATCGCTAAACCCGAACAATTGCTGATTGTCTTCCTTGAAGATGGGGTAGAGATAAAGCATTACCTCTTGTTGGCCCTGAAGGATGGTGTAGGTGGGAAGAGTAATTTCCACTTGGTACCCCAGGCCTCCGCTTTCTACCACCGCATAAGTGGGGTTCAATTCGAAGAGGGTTCCTCGGATGTGATGATACATAGGCTAGTATGGCAATAAGCTTGAGTGCTTCTTGGCAGGAGGGAAAACGGCAAAAGTAAAGTTTTCATATACGCCGCATTAAAAAAGCCGTTACCTCGGGGGCAACGGCTTGGCATAAAAATCTATCAAAGGAAGAAGCGCGCGCTTAGCGCAATATCATCTTTTTGGTTTCCAGCACCTTTCCGTTTATTTCTAAGCTATAAAGATAAATGCCCTGCGGCCAGCCGCGGGTACTGAAGGATATCTTACCTTTTGGGGTGGTAAGCTGCTGCCGGAGGAGAGTCTTGCCTACTAGGTTGCGTACTTCGAGGAAGGCTCGCTGAGAAGCTCCCAGTTGATAGCGAAAGTGGCCTTGGGGCCCATGCATGGGATTGGGAAATACTTCAAGCTGCGGTTCTGCTGCCTGAAATTGGTTGTAGCCGAGATCTCGTAGCACTTCATACTGAATATCGTAGGCCACGCTATCGGAGGGGTTATCGCTCGAAAAGAAGACGTAAGTAATGGCACCGCTTCGGTTGCGCCCGTCTTTATCCGGATAAACATGGAGAATGGCGGTGTCCTGCTTTCCGGGGGCAATACTACGGGTGAAGGATGGGGGGGAAACGGATATATCCGGCGTAAAACACAGGCCCCAGCAAATAGCATTGCTATCCGTAAGGGCATTATAGTTGGCATCGATGCGTTTAAGCCGTACATCTACCGTGTCCGAACTAATATTTTCCACCACGGCTATCCCGGAAATATCCCCATCATTAAAGGCGTTGCCTTGCACAAGGCTGTCCAGGTAAACTACTTGCAAGCTTTGCGCCGAAAGGCTCATTACGCCCGTAAGGGCTAGGAGGATGCTGCATAGAATTTTCTTCATCGAGGGCTACTTTAATGGTCAAAAATAAGTAAAAAAGGCGAGAAAAGAAGCTTTTCCTTCAAAATGGGAAAGATGGGGGCTCCTGCTTCGGAGGGGGTTAGGCCCCCTGGGCGGAGCGTTTTTCCGTATAAAAAATCCCGGCAGGCTTACGGCCTGCCGGGATTTCTTGTAGTGTTTTACCGAAGCCCGGCTTCTAGTGAAGGGACTTTACTGAACAATCAGCTTTTGGCGGTGCTGAGCGCCTCCTGCTTCAACTTCAAGGCTGTAAACACCAGCCGGCAGCGCACTTACATCTAACATTTGGCGGAAGCTACCTTGGGCCTGGTCGAGGAACTGCCGTTGAAGAATGGTTTTACCGGCAACGTCGGTAAGCTCCAGACGCACATCTGCCTTTCCGCTAAGGGGAAATTCGATTTGCGCTTGCTCTTGGGCTGGATTGGGGTACACCGATACGCTGGGAATGCTGGCATACTCTTTTTCGCCCACGTAGGTGTTGTTCTTAAACTGAATGTCATCGATGAAGAGGTTATTACCGAAATCAGATACCCCCTCAAATTTCACCATTAGTTCAGGGGTACCATCGTATTGTGGTATGCGGATGGTGTCCCACTGCCAATCAGCAGCAGTCGCAAAAAAGTTACCATTATCAATACTGCCTGTAGCCAAGTCAGGCCCAGATTTACTCCAGATGGTATTCCAGGTTTGGCCGCAGTCTTCAGAAACGAGCACGTTTAGCTCGTCATCTGAGTTAGCATCGTATTGACGGTAAGCATGGGCGAATACAATTTCATTTAAACTCGTTCCGGAAAGGTCCAGCTTTTCAAAAACCAATGAGCCTTTCTCATTTGCTGGGATGTCATAAAAATAGAAGAAAAGACTCTGGGCCGAATTACCAAAACCACCCAGGGGAGTATTGAGCCCATTAACGGCGCTGTTGCTAATAGGGGTAACAAATGAAGATGTCCGATTATCGATGATGGAATTACTTAACTGCACATCCCTAAAAGAATATGCCTCCATATCTTCATAAAAATAGGTGCCGAAAGTTCCGTTGGGCATGGTAAGGATGCCGCTTTGGCCATCAAGGTCATTTCCGGAGGAAAGATCATAAAGACTATTGTTATTAGCGGTAGACACTGTGTAGCTAAGGTCATTTATTCCATTGCTAAGGGTTACCGCCGGGAAGCTCACTGTGGTTGAGTCACCAGCGGCTACAGTCGTACTAACATTTTGGGTTACCGGCGAACCGCCGTTTAGGGTGTAGCTTACGTCAAAATTAGAGGCCGCGGCGCCGCCTACATTATTTACAGTAACCTCTGGCGTAATTTGATTGTCGCAATAAGTGGTAGGTAAAGAGGTTGTGCCTTTAAGACTTAAATCAGTAACCGAAGCACCAGCAGGCACCGTATACGTCATGGGGCCTTTAGCGCCGGTAATAACGGGACCTTTCCCTTCATCAATAAACCCTACAACATTTAAATCGCCTAAGGATAGAGGAACGCCATTTATATCTTGCGGTATATTGTAAGTGTAAGTCTTGGAGAATAAGGTTCCCATTGTAGTAGTACTGATGGTGTCGCCCCAGGTAGGCGTAATCATATCTCGCAGCATGTGCATATGCACGTACCGGCCATCCGGCAACAGCATGGCAGGATAAAACTGAGAGGCTCCCGTTTGCGGGCCCAAAACGCTATCCTGTAGCAAAGCAATGTTCATCCTCACAGAAGAGGGGGCAGTATTGGCCGTAAAATAGGCTTCCACGTCAACAGTCAATGTACGAGTTGCCAAATCGATATCCCCTTCCAGGGCTACATTTACATAGGAGGATTCCCCTAAGACGGTACTCGCGGCCGTGGCCCAATCAGCCCGACTCATAGCCCAGCCACCGGGGTTTTGACTAAAATTAGAAAATACGCGACGGTTAATAGTACCCGCTGGATAGCCACTCACATTAGCTTCATTATCTATGGCCTGGCCATCCGGCGTTCTGTAATCCGGTTCTCCTGGACCAGGTGTGGCGAAGCTACCGGCGTGAACATTAATGAGCACCACATCCCCGGGATTATTAGCGGAGAGCTGATTAGCGCGCTTATGTCCATCCGGACAATAAACACAATTAAGACCGGTGAATTCCTCCAGTACAACATTCTTATTCTCAGGGCTCGTGCTTACCGGAAGCTGGGCCAGCGCCGGGATGGTAAGCCCCAAACTGAAAAGACTAAGTAAAACTTTTTTCATAGCAGGTATGAACTTTGAATTAATAAAACATTAAGATGGGCTAAGGTAATAGGATTTAATGAAAAGACCAGCCCGAGCCGCATAATAATCGCGCGTTCACGCCCCCCACCCCGTTTATCGGGCGCCATTAACCCCTCTGCAGCGCCTCTCATGGCTTTTTCCTTTCTTTGTGCTCTGCAAAACACTGGGATTTTCCCCGCCAAATCATTTTCGCTTATGCCCCGTTCGATCTTTCTACTTCTGGCTTTTTCGCTTGTGCTTAACCTCGGCCTCGCCCAGGAAAAAGTACCCACCGTCCCCCTCAAAAAACTCAACGGCGAGACGCTGTCTTCCGATTCCATTCAAAACAGTGGTAAGCCCATCGTCCTCAGCTTTTGGGCTACTTGGTGCAAGCCTTGCATCCGCGAGCTCAACGCCATCCATGACTGGTACGATCAGTGGCAAGAAGAAACCGGTGTAAAGTTGGTGGCCATATCTATCGATGACTCGCGAAACTCCTCGCGGGTACGCCCTTTCATTGCTTCGCAAGGCTGGGATTACCAGGTATACCTGGATGAAAATCAAGCCCTCAAACGTGGGCTTAACGTCAACAATATCCCGCATACTTTCCTGCTCAACGGCCAGGGAGAAGTGGTATGGCAGCACACCGGCTACATGCCCGGGGATGAAGCCCATCTTTACGAAGCTATTCAAAAAGTAGCTGCCGGTAAGTCACTGGATTAAAAGCCCTGTATTTAATACCATGTTGCGTAGCTCTTTTCTCTTCGCCCTGCTGGGCCTCCCCCTGGTGCCGGTTCTGGCCCAAAATAGCACGCCGGAACTGGGCCAACTCTCCGGTAATTTCCAGCTCAATAGCCAAATCTACCTGCGCGATTCGCTCATCGACCCCCTGGGAGAAGCCTACCCCGATGAACGCCTGCGGGCGGCAGGCTTTCTCAACCTCACTTATACCCGGGGCAACTTCCGCGCGGGGATCCGCTACGAGAATTATCAAAACAATATCATCGGCTTACCAGAAGGGTTTCAGGGCCAGGGAATCCCCTATCGGTACGCGCGCTACACCAAAGACGGCCTGGACGTAACCGCCGGAAACTTTTACGAGCAATTTGGCAGCGGCCTGGTTTTCCGGGCCTACGAAGAACGCGGCCTGGGGCTGGACAATGCCCTGGACGGCGTGCGCCTGATCTACGATGGCGCCCCGGGCATCACTTTTAAAGGCCTTATCGGCAAGCAGCGGCTGTACTTTGGCATGGGCGACGGCATCGTCCGCGGGGCCGATATGGAGGTAAACCTCAACGAGCTAACGGGGAACTACGGCGGTACCAATGTGATCATCGGTGGTAGCTTTGTAAGCCGCTTTCAAAACGCCCAAAGCCCCATCTACAATCTGCCCGAAAATGTGGCCAACGGCGGCTTGCGCTTCAACCTGATCACCCCGCACCTCAACTGGTTTGTGGAGGGCGCTTATAAATCACAAGATCCCAATAGCAGCAATAGCTATATATTCAAACCCGGCAAAGCGCTCTACAGCAACCTGAGCTACACCCGGGGAAGCCTGGGCCTGATCCTGGGCTATAAATACTACGACAACTTCCTTTATCGCTCCCAAAGAG